>QHWR01000231.1 GCA_003223835.1 Acidobacteriota bacterium
GCGACCGCCGCCAGCATCATCGCCGACACGAACGGCGTGCGCAGGTGATCTTCGATGTAGCGGTTGAACAACAGTCCGACCACGATCGCCGGGATCGTGCCGATGGCGATCAGCCGCAGGATCCGGCCGGCCGGGCGCGGGCGCGTGGAGAACATCGAGGGAACCGCGGCGATCATCGCCGCCAGCTCGGCGCGGAAGTACGCCGCGATGGCGAGCAGCGTGCCGACGTGCAGCGCGACGTCGAACGCGAGCCCGAATTCCGGCGCGTCCCACCCGAAAAAGGCGCGCGCCAGAATCAGGTGCGCGGAGCTGGAGACCGGCAGGAACTCGGTCAGTCCCTGGACGATTCCCAGCAGCGCCGCCGCGAGCCAGTGCACGTGACGCGGTTACGCCCGCCGCCGCTTGCGCGCCGTGGACGCCGGCTTCCGATCGACCGCGGGCGCCGGCGCCTGCGCCGCCGCCGGCGCCGTCTTCACCGGCTTTCGTCCCTGCCAGATCACGGCGATCGCCGCGGCGATGAACACGCTCGAATACGTCCCCGTGATGATCCCGACGATCATCGTGAGCGAGCGCGCTGAGGAGCGCCGTCCCCGCGGTGATGATCGTCCGGCTCAACGTCTGGTTGACCGACACGTTGATGACGTGCTCGAGGTTGTCGCGCCGCATCGAGCGGAGGTTCTCGCGCACCCGGTCGAAGATGACGATCGTGTCGTTCGTCGAATAGCCCGTGACCGTCAGGATCGCGGCGATGACGTTCAGCGACAGGTCGTAGCGGAAGAACGCGAGGAACGCGAACGTGACGAGCAGATCGTGAATCGTCGCGATGACCGCGCCGACGCCGAAGCTGAACTGATACCGGAACGCGATGTAGAGCAGGATCCCGACGAGCGACAGCACGGTCGCGAGGATGCCCTTCTGCGTCAGCTCGCGGCCGACGATCGGTCCCACGATCTCCGTCCCCACATAGCACGGCGGGCCGACCTTGTCCGTGCACTGCCGGCGGAAGTCGCCCATGTTCGCCGCCTTGAGCGCCGAGAGCACGCGGTCCGCGGCGCTGCTCAGGCTCGTCCCGGACTCGGCGCCGACGCTGATCATCAGCTGGTTCGCCGAGACGTCGCCGTAGCGCTGGATGATCGCCTCGCTGCCCTGTCCGGGCATCGCCTTGTCGAGCGCCGCGCGCACCTGTGCCTGGTCCGGCACGCGATCGAACTTCAGGATGACGATCGTGCCGCCTGAAAACTCCACGCCTTTCGGCAGCCCCGTCGTCGCGATCACGAAGACGCCGGCGAGGATGATCGCCCACGAGAGGCCGATCGCGTACCAGCGCCAGCGCAGGAAGTCGATGTTCGTATGTCTGAAGATGTGCATGGCCGTGGGTTTTGTCAGATGCTCAGGCTCGCGACCTGCCGCTGGCCGAGGACCGCTTCGAACAGGGTTTTCGACACGAACGTCGCGGTGAAGAGGTTGGAGACGAGTCCGATGAACAGCGTCGCCGCGAAGCCGCGAATCGGACCGGTGCCGAACTGGAAGAGAAACGCCGCCGAAATCAGCGCGGTGATGTGCGTATCGATCAGCGTCAGCCAGACGCGGCTGAAGCCGGCGTTGATCGACGCGCGCACGCCCCGCTGCGCCTCCAGTTCCTCCTTGATCCGCTCGAAGATCAGCACGTTCGAATCGACGCCGATGCCCATCGTCAGCACGAATCCGGCGATGCCCGGCAACGTCATGACGGCGCCCATGTAGGCCATCAGGCCGAGCAGGATGACCAGGTTCAGGATCAGCGCGACGACGGCGTTGACGCCCGAGAGCTTGTAATACCAGAGCATGAACAGCATCACCGCGACCAGCGAGACCGCCGATGCCGTGATGCCGGCGCGGATCGAGTCCGCCCCGAGCGTCGGTCCGACGACGCGTTCCTCGAGATACGAGAGCGAGGCCGGCAGCGCGCCCGAGCGCAGCTTGAGCGCGAGGTCGGCGGCGCTCTGCGCCGTGAACCCGCCGTGAATCTCCCCGCTGTCCGAGATCCGCCCTTCGATCCGCGGCGCCGAGTGCACGCGGTTGTCGAGAACGATCGCCAGGCTCCGTCCGAGGTTCTCGCCGGTTGCCTTGCCGAACTTGCGGGCGCCGTCCGGCTTCAGCTCGAAGTGGACCGACGGTTCGTTGTTTTGTCCGGGGCCCTCGCGCGCGTTGCGGAGATCCTGCCCCATCACGACCGGGGTCTTGCGGACGAGGTAATAGAGCGTGCTGCTGTCGCCGCCGCGTTCGGGGGCGCCCGACAGCACTTCCATGTCGTTCGGCACCTTGCCGCCGTGCGCCTTGAGCAAATCGTCCTTGTTCGCGACGGGACCGTCCTCGACGAGCTTCAGCTCGAGGAGCGCCGTGGACTGAATGATGTCCTTCGCGTGCGCGACGTCGGTGACGCCCGGCAGCTGCACGAGGATCTGATCGCCCTGCGACTGCCGCGCGATGCTCGGCTCGGTCACTGATCGACCGTCTGTTCCCGAAGGTTGATGGCCACGTTCGGCTTCATCGTGAACGTGTAGGTCCCGTTGCCGTTCGGGTTGCGGTCGTAGTTCGTCGCCGCGATTTCGTCGGCGGCGGCGCGGAACTCCGCGTCCTTGTCAACCGGGATCCCTTCAATGGTGAACGTCGTCGGCGAGGTGACCGTGATGTTGCCGACGGGGATGTTGCCGTTGCGCAGCGATTCCCGCAGCTGCTCGCTCGTCGTCTGCGTCGTCAGCTTGAGGGCATCGTCCGTGTTGACGCGCAGGCGGAGGTGAACGCCGCCCTTGAGGTCGAGGCCCAGCCGCAGCTGATACGCCATCAGCCACGCAGGGGCCGGCAGGTGAAAACGCTGCGCGGCGATGGGATAGATCCCGAGCGCGGAGACGAAAACGGTGACCGCGACGATGGTGATGATTTTCCAGCGAAGGTTCTTGATCATGGCTTAAGCGTTTCCGGTGTCCGTCACGACGGGTTCCTGTCCCTGGTACCCGCCCACGGCAGCGCGCGCGAGCTCGATCCGCACCTTGTCCGCGATCTGCAGTTGCACCGACTTCTCGTTCACGCGAGTGATCTGGCCGTAGATGCCGCTGGTCGTCACGATCTTGTCGCCGACCTTGAGCGCCTCCTGGAATTCCTGGATCTTCTTCTGGCGGCGGCGCATCGGCATCAGGATCAGGAAATAGAAAATGCCCAGGATCAGAACGAAGGGCAGCAGACCGTAAAGGCCCGCGGCGCCCTGCCCCTGGCTCGCCATCGCGAGTGCGAGATCGTGCACGAAATCCTTCACAAATGCTGAGGTCGTCGGGAGAAGGTTTGATGAAACTCCAGGCGGAGCCGTTCAAACGTGCCGAACACGATAGCCTCCCTAATCCGCCGCATAGTGTCAAGGTAAAAGTAGAGGTTGTGGATCGTATTCAGCGTCGCCGCGGTCATCTCGCCGACGGTGAACAGGTGACGGAGATACGCGCGAGAGAAATGCCGGCACGTATAGCAGCCGCACTCGAGGTCGGGCGGCTGCGCGTCCTCGGCGTACTGCGCGTTCTTGATCGCGATCGCGCCGCTCCGCGTGAGCAGCTGTCCGTTGCGCGCGTTGCGCGTCGGGAGCACGCAGTCGAACATGTCGATCCCGCGCGCGACGCATTCGATGAGGTCGTCGGGCATTCCGGTGCCCATCAGATACCGCGGCCGATCTGCGGGCAGCCGCGGCGCTGTGTGCGCGACGACGTCATACATGACGCCCAGGGGCTCGCCGACGCTCAGTCCCCCGATCGCGTAGCCTTCGAACCCGATCGCGACCGTCTCGTCCACGCTCCTCGCGCGCAGGTCGGGAAACACGCCGCCCTGGATGATGCCGAACTGCGCCTGGCCGGGATTCGTGACGCGGACGTCCGGCGCGGACGCCGGGTCCTCGCGCAGCCGCCGCAGCCGCTCGCGCGCGCGGCGCGCCCAGCGCGCCGACCGCGCCGTCGCCGCCTCGGATGCCTCCCGCGTCGCCGGCGCCGCGATGCACTCGTCGAGCACCATCGCGACGTCGGATCCGAGCTGCGCCTGGATGTCGGCCGCGCCCTCCGGCGTGAGCGCGTACAGCGCGCCGTCGAGATGCGATCGGAATTGCACGCCCTCGTCCGACACCCGCCGCATCGCCGCCAGGCTGAAGACCTGGTACCCGCCGCTGTCGGTCAGGATCGGTTTCGGCCAGCCGATGAAGCGATGGAGTCCGCCGGCGCGGCCGATCACGCCGTCGCCGGGACGGAGATGCAGATGATAGGTGTTGCCGAGAATGATCTCGGCGCCGAGATCGTCGAGGTCGCGGTGCGTGATCGCCTTGACCGCGCCACGCGTGCCGACCGGCATGAACGCCGGCGTCTGCACGACGCCGTGCGCCGTCGTCAGCTCGCCGCGTCGCGCGGCGCCGTCCCGATGCGTGATCGTGAACGTGAAGCCGGTCATGTCGGTTTCATTTCGGCATTCGGCATTCGGCATTCAGCATTTCCCTATTCTCCTGTATTCTGAAATCGTGAAGCGTCTGCGCGTCGGCGTGCTGTACGGCGGCCGCTCGGGCGAGCACGAAGTGTCGCTCGCATCCGCGGCGTCGGTGTTCGCGCATCTCGACCGGACACGCTACGAGCCGGTCCCGATCCGCATCGAGAAGGACGGGCGGTGGATGCTCGCCGACAAGCCGCCGACCGCCATCTCCGCGTCCGAAGTGATCGAGCAGGCGCGGCTCGAGGCGGCGCGGCCGATTCGCAGCGGGCGCGAGGTCCACCTCGTCGCACACCCGAGCGACGAGACCATCCTGTCGATCGACCGTTTCAAGAAGCAGCGCGATTCCGACATTCCGGGCGCGGTCGTGACCGGGCTCGCGCTCGACGTGATCTTCCCCGTGCTCCACGGACCCTACGGCGAGGACGGCACGATTCAGGGGTTGCTCGAGCTCGCCAACGTCCCGTACGTCGGCGCGGGCGTGCTGGCATCGGCCGTCGGCATGGACAAAGCGGTGATGAAGGTCGTCTTTACGGCGCGTGGGCTGCCCGTCGGCGCGTATCGCATCGTGCTGCGGCACGAATGGGAGCAGAACGCCGAACGGCTCGGGCGCGACCTGCCGCGCGCGCTCAAGTATCCGATGTTCGTGAAGCCGGCAAACCTCGGGTCGAGCGTCGGCATCTCGAAGGTGAAGAGCGCCGATCGCTTGCGGGAGGCGATGGCCCTCGCCGGCAGTTTCGATCGGAAGATCGTCGTCGAAGCGGCAATCCCGGACGCGCGGGAGATCGAGTGCGCGGTGCTCGGCAACGACGAGCCCGAGGCGTCCGTTCCGGGCGAGGTGATCCCGTCGCGGGAGTTCTACGACTACGAGGCCAAATACATCGACGAAGGATCGCAGATCATCATTCCGGCGGATCTGCCGAAGACCACGGCGCAGGACGTCCAGCGTCTCGCGATCGAAGCGTTCAAGGCCATCGACGGCGCCGGCATGGCGCGCGTGGATTTCCTGTTGTCGCGCCCCGACGGAACCGTCTACGTCAACGAAGTGAACACGATCCCGGGCTTTACGACCATCAGCATGTACTCGAAGCTGTGGGCGGCGTCCGGCGTGGAGTATCCGGCGCTCCTCGACCGGCTCGTCAGCCTCGCGCTCGAGCGGCACGCCGAGAAGCAGCAGCTCCGCACCAGCCTCACATGACGCGACGCCGCCCGCCGGCGGTCGTCGCAGCGCTCATCGGCGTGTTGACGTTCCTCCCGACGGCCGCGCCAGCCGCCGCGCGCGACCTGCGCGGCGTCGACGCGCTCGCGCGCATCTACGACGACATCCTCGACGCGCGGTTCGATCGCGTGGAGGCGGAGCTGCAGCGCGCGTGCGGTCCGGCGCCGAAAGAAGCCTGCGACGTCCTCCATGCGACGGCGCTCTGGTGGCAGATCCTCCTCGACCCCGACAACCGGTCGCTCGACGACGAGTTCACCGACGCCGTCGAGCGCGCCATCCAGTCGACGGAGGCGTGGACCGTACGCGAGCCGCGAAACGGCGAGGCCTGGTTCTACGTGGGCGGCGCGTACGCCGCGCGGGTCCAGTGGCGCGTGCTGCGCAACCAGAAAGTGTCGGCGGCCCGGGACGGGAAGCGCATCAAGCAGGCGCTCGAGCAGGCGCTGGCGCTCGATCCGGGCCTCGAGGATGCGAATTTCGGGATCGGGATGTACGAGTACTACGCCGACGTCGCGCCGGCGGCGGCCAAAGTGCTCCGTTTCCTGCTCCTGCTGCCCGGCGGGGACAAGGTAGACGGCCTCGCCCGGATGCTCAGGGCCCGCACGCGCGGCCGGCTGCTGCAGGGGGAGGCGGACTACCAGCTCCACATCATTTATTTATGGTACGAGCGGCGCACCGATCGGGCCGTGTCGTTGCTCCAGTCGCTCCACGAGCGATACCCGGGCAATCCCCTGTTCCTCTCGCAGCTGGCCGAGATCCGCGATAGGTATGAGCACGATCTGACGGCCAGCCTCGACACCTGGCGCGCGCTGCTCGCCGCGGCGCGCGAACAGCGGGTCAACGAACCGCGGCTCGCGGAAGTCAAGGCGCGGCTGGGCATCGCGCGCCTCCTCAACGCCCTCGATCAGACGGACCGTGCCGTGGACCAGCTGCAGGCGATCGTCGATTTGAAGCCGCAGCAGCCGGCCGGCGGGCTGGCGCTGGCGTGGCTCGCGCTCGGCGAGTCGCAGGACCGGCTCGGCCGGCGCGACGAGGCGGTGGCCGCCTATCGCGCCGCGATCGCGGCGGTGGGGCCCTCCGAAACCCACGGCGTGCGCGCGACGGCGGCGGAGCGGCTGCGCCGCGCGCCCGATCCGGTGCGCGCGTCCGCCTATCGGATTTCGCTGGACGGATGGCGTCGCCTCGAGCACAACGACGCGGCGGGCGCGGAAGCGCTGCTCGCGCGCGCCGTCTCGCTCTACGATCGCGATCCGGTCGCGCACTATCGATACGGCCGCGTCCTGCAGGCGCGCAAGGACGAGGACGCCGCGCTCACGCAGTACGAGGTCGCGATCCGCGGCGCGCGGGAATGTCCGCCGCCGATCGCGGCCGCGGCGTACCTCGAAGCGGCGCGTCTCTACGAACGCGCCGGCCAGCGCGATCGCGCGATCGCGGCGTACCGCGCGGCGAGCACGTGGTTCGGCGGCGGCGCCGACACGCGCGCGGCCGCGACGCGCGCGTTGACGAGGCTGCGGGTGCCGTAGCGGGTTCGGGGTTCGGGGTGCGTCTCGAATGCCAGGAACGTCGAGCCGCGAACCGAGTCGATCGTCGATTGCGATCTATCGTTCAGCCCGTCTCGATCCGACACACTTTTCAGGCACGATTTTTTGACTTTTGGTGCACTTTGTGCTTGACACCTGATTTTTCTCATCCATAATCTACATCTTGTATGAGGGTGGATCGCTCAGCCCACCTGTGGTAACCCCTGGTCACCGGTAAAACGAGCTGAGCCTGCCACGTTCCAAGGAGGAACTAATGGCGAAGAAGAGCGCGAAGGGCGGCAAGAAAAAGGGCGGGAAGAAGCGCTAACCGCCGCCGACCGGTCCGGGGGGTGTCAAGGCAACTTGGGCACCCCCGATTTTTTTGATGCGGACCTCTCGCGCGCGACGCGCGGGAGTTGGCAACGAAGCGAGAGCAGCGGCAGCGCCACCGCCAGCGTGCCGGCAGGCAGCGGCGTGGCACTGCGGTCGAGGCTCTTCGCGGACGATCCCATGGTGAAGGGGGGGATAAAGCGCAATGGCGAAGAAGAGTGCCAAGGGCGGGAAGAAGAAGGGCGGCAAGAAACGGTAAGCCGCCGCGTCCCGCCAAAAACGGGGGCGCCGATCGCCCCCGTTTTTGCTGTACGGCGCTTTCCGTCTTCCGTCTTCTCTTCACTGCATCGTCTTCCCGTCCCAGATCCGCACCCGCTGGATGACATCCCACTGCTGCATACTTCGCGTCCAGGTGCGGCTGCGGCGAGTGCGTGATGAAGAACTGGCTGCCGCCCGTGTCCGGACCTGCGAGCGCCATCCCCACCGTGCCGCGGACGTACGGCAGATCGTTCAGCTCGTCGCGAATCGTGTAGCCCGGGCCGCCTTCGCCATCGCCGCGCGGGTCGCCGTCCTGGATCACGAAGTTCGGCACGACGCGATGGAACTGCAGCCCGTTGAAGAATCCTTTCCGCGCCAGCGCCATGAAGCTCTGCGTCGTTTGCGGCGCGTCGAGGACGGCCAGCTCGATCTCGATCGTGCCCTTCGCGGTCTCGAGGAACGCGTGCGGCGAGTACGACGGCGCGATGAGGTCCGGGGTCTCGTAGGGCACGATCGGCGTCCCCGGCGCGGGGCGAATCGCGAGCGCACGGGTACCACCGGCGCCTTCCACCTTGTCTGACAGACGCGCGGCCGCGAGGCGCACCGCCCAGTCCTTGTCCGCGAGCGCGGTCTTGAGCGTCTCCGCCGCGTCGGCTGCGCCGAACTGCGCCAGCGCCGTCAACGCCGCGGCGCGGGCGCTGTAGTCGCCGTCGCCGAGACCGGCGCGATAGGCGTCCGCGAGCGCCGCCGGGCCGCCGGCGGGCTTCAGCTCGCCGACGCTCCGTGCCGCGGCCACGCGGATCGCGACGTCGGGGTTCTTCAGCGCGTTGAGCAGGACGGCGTCGAGGTCGGGCGCCTTCAGCCGCGTCAGCGCGTCAATCACCGCCGGAACGACGCGTTTGTCCTGGTCATCGAGCATCGGACGCAGCCGCTCGATCGCGATGTCCGGAGGATATGACGCCAGCGCGCCGGCCAGCGCCGCGCGGACCGACCAGTGGCGGTCCGGATCCAGTCCCGACAGCACGAGGACGAAGGCGTCCTGATCGATCGCCGCCGCGGCACGCAGCGCGGCGGCGCGGAGCGACGGCCAGCCGTCGGTCAGCATGTCCTGCACGGACGGCAACGACTCGTGCGCCCGCAGCGCCCCGAGTGCCGCGACCGCCTCCAGGCGCACGTTGGGATCCACGTCCGGCGCCGTCAGCAGCGTCGTGAGTGGGCCTGCGGCGTCGGACGCGCCAATTTGCGCCAGCGCGCGCGCCGCCGCGATCGCGAGCATCGGGCTCCGCTGCGCCGGGTCCAGCAGCGGCACCAGAATCGGTGTAGCGGCCGCGTCCTTGAGCGCGCCGAGCCCCCGGATCGCGAACGCGCGCGTGTACAGTCCCTGTCCTTGTGCGAGCTGTTCGAGCGGATGTGCAGCCCGAGGATCGCCGATGCGTTGCAGCGCGTACGCGATCGGCCACCAGGCGGAGACCGCGTTTCCGCTTCCGTCGAGGACGGCAGACGACAGCGCGTCCCATCCCTTCAGGCGCACGAGCGCGAACAGGCCGAGCCGCACAGCCGCCGCTTCCGGCGGTCCCGGCCACGTCTCATCGTCCGGGGCGATCGAGGCGATCGCGCCACCTTTGATGTATGCGGAGACCATCTGTCCGACGGCCGTCGCCGGCGAGGGATCGCCGATCAGCCCGAGCGCCTCGGCCGCGCGGCCGCGCACGAGAGAATCCGGATCCTGCAGCGCCGTGACGAGGGCCGGCGTGGCGGCGCCGTCGCCGAGCAGGCCGAGGCCGAACGCGGCCATGCGTCGCACGTCCGGGTCCGCGTCCGCGAGCGCCGTCTGGAGGAGCGCCACGCCGTCCGCGAGTCCGGCGCGTCCGATCGCGAGCGCGGCGCGACGGCGGATGCGCGGTGAGGGATCCGTGAGGAGGTGCGTCAGATCGGGCGCCGGCGGCGGCGGCGGCGCGGGCGCGGCGCGCTTGCTCTTCACGGGCGCCGGCGCGGGCGCCGGCGGCGGTATGACCTTGAGGATGCGCTGGTCCTCGAGCTGAAGGATCCAGCTCATCTTCTGCTGATCGGTCACGACCGGCGCGGGCGCGACGGCCGGCGCGCTCGCGCACCCCGCTGTCGCGACGGCGATTCCCAAACCGACCGCAACGAGACCCTGTTTCATACGGCGAGGCTCAATCGGCACGCTCCCTCTCAGCTTAGATCACGCGTCGCCTGGGTCGCCGCCTTCACACGCTCCCAGACGACATCGACGCCGATGCCGGGGCCGGTGGGAACCGCGATCGTGCCGTCGGCGCGCACCTCGATCGGCGGATCGATCAGGTCGGGTGCATAGTAGCGGCGGCTCGCGGCGATGTCTCCGGGCAGCCGGAAGTTCGGCAGCGTGGACAGATGGATGTTGTGGGCGCGCCCGATCCCGCTCTCGAGCATGCCGCCATGCCAGACAGGAACGCCGCTCGCCGCGGCGACGTCGTGCACCCTGATCGATTCGGTGTGCCCTCCCACGCGGCCGGGTTTGATGTTGATGATGCGGCACGCGCCGAGCGCAATCGCCTCCTCCGCGGTCCGCACGCCATGGATCGATTCGTCGAGGCAAATCGCCGTGTTCAGCGTCCGTTGCAGCGCCGCGTGATCGCGGATGTCGTCGTACTCGAGCGGCTGCTCGATCATCATCAGCGCGAAACGATCCAGCGAGGCCAGATGCGCGGCATCGGCGAGCGTGTAGGCCGCGTTCGCATCGACCATCAGCGGGACGGCGTCGAAGCGGCCCCGGACGAACTCGACCGCGTTCACGTCCCATCCGGGTTTGATTTTGATTTTGATTCGGCGATAGCCGGCCGCCACCTCGGTTTCGATCCTGGCGGCCAGCTGCTCCAGCGAATCCTGAATGCCGACCGAGACACCCGATTCGATCGCCGCGCGCGTCCCGCCGAGCGCTCGACTCAGTGGCACGCCCTGCTGGCGCGCGTACAGGTCCCAGGCGGCCATTTCCACGGCCGCCTTCGCCATGCGATGACCGCGGATCGCCGCGAGCGCGCCGAACACCTCCTTCGGATGCGCGAACGTGCGGCGGAGCACGACCGGGGCGATGAACTCGCCGATGATGTGCCACGCGGTCGTCGTCGTCTCGGCGCTGTAGAACGGGTCGGCGTCCGCGACGCACTCGCCGAGGCCGACTGCCCCTTCGCCGTGGACGCTCACCAGGATGAACGTGCGATCGTGCACCCGGCCGAAGCTCGTCTCGAAGAAGTGGACCAGCGGCAGCCGCAGCAGCCGCAGCTCGATTCGCTCGATGAGCACGCACCATCCTAATGCCGAATGCCGAATGCTGAATGCTGAATGAAGGGATCAAGGATCTCACTCACCATTCAGCATTCGATATACTCACGCCGCTTGGACTTTCGGTATCTCGCGATCGAGGGCGCGCTCGGCGTCGGCAAATCGTCGCTGGCGGATCGGCTCGGAGCTCGGCTCGACGCGACGGTCGTGCTCGACGAGGCGGAGAATCCCTTTCTCGGCGACTACTACGCGGGCCGCACCGGCGCCGCGTTTCAGTCGCAACTGTTCTTCACGCTCGGCCGTCATCGCCAGCAGGTCGCGCTGCGCCAGACGGATCTCTTCGCGCAGCTCACGATCTGCGACTACCTGTTCGAACGCGACAAGATCTACGCGTACCTGAATCTCGACGACAACGAGTTGTTCATCTATCAACGTCTGTACGAGCTGCTCGCGCAGGACGTGCCCACGCCCGACCTCGTGATCTATCTGCAGTCGCCGACCGATGTGCTGCGGCGCCGTCTGCGCGATCGCGCGCGCGCGAACCCGGATCTACCGGTGCTCGACGACGAGTACATCGGCGAGCTGAACGAGGCGTACAACCATTTCTTCTTTCATTACAACGCGACGCCGCTCCTCGTGGTCGAGACATCGCGCTTCGATCTCTCGTGGGGCGACGAGGCGGTCGACGATCTCGTGAAGCAGCTGCACAGCATGGGCCGCGGCACGCGCTACTACGTGCCGCGAACACGGTAATAGCTTCCAGCTTCCAGCCTTCCGCCATCCGTCATCCCCCATCCGTCATCCCCCGTCCGTCATCCGTCTCAGTCCTTTTTGATAAGCTCCCCGAATGGCGTGGTTCAAGAAGGTCCGCAAGCCTATCGAGCCGCCGGCGGACAAGGCCAGCCGGGTGCCCGAGGGACTGTGGGTGAAGTGTCCCTCGTGCGCGCAGATCCTCTATAACAAGGACCTCACGGCCAGCCTGAACGTGTGCCCGAAGTGCGCGCACCACTTCCGGATCAACGCCACCGATCGGCTGCGGATGCTCTTCGACGGCGAGTGGCAGGAACACGACGCCGGGCTGACGTCGACCGATCCGCTGCACTTCCACGACACGAAGCCGTACCGTGACCGCCTCGAGACGAGCATCAACGCGACGGGATTGCAGGAAGCGATCATCTGCGCGACGGGGCGTCTGCACGGCACCGAGGTCTCGCTGGCCGCGCTGGAGTACGGGTTCATCGGCGGCACGCTCAACGCGGCCGTCGGCGAAAAGATCACGCGCGCGATCGAGCGAGCGCTCGATCGTCAGCTCCCGGTGATCATCGTCTCGTGCTCGGGAGGCGCGCGCATGCAGGAAGGGGCGCTGTCGCTGATGCAGATGGCGAAGGTCAGCGCCGCGCTCGCGCGGCTCGACCGCGCGCGGCTCCCCTACATCTCCGTCCTCACCGATCCGACGACGGGCGGCGTGACCGCCAGTTTCGCGATGCTCGGCGACGTCAACATCGCGGAGCCGAAGGCGCTCATCGGCTTCGCGGGCCCGCGCGTCATCGAGCAGACGATCCGTCAGAAGCTGCCCGAGGGATTCCAGCGCAGCGAGTTCCTGCTGGAGCACGGCATGCTCGACCTGGTGATCGATCGCCGCGAGATGAAGGACGCGATCGGCCGTCTGCTGCGGTTCGGCATGGTACGCCGGACCAGCGCGGCGGCGCCGGTCGACGCCGATGCCGTGCCGCGCCCCACTCCCGAGACCGTCCCGCCGGTGTCGTGACCGCGATCGATCCTCTCGATTTTCTCTTCAGCCTCGAGCGGCTTGGGATGAAGTTCGGCCTGGAGAACATGACCAGGCTGTGCGAGGCGCTCGGGCATCCCGAACGCCGGTTCACGCCGGTCCTCGTGGGCGGCACGAACGGCAAAGGCTCGGTGACCGCGATGGTCGATACCGGCCTGCGCGCTGCCGGTCACAGCGTCGCGCGGTACACCTCGCCGCATCTGATCCGGCTCGAGGAGCGCTTCGTCATCGGCGGCCGAGAGGTGGCGACGGATCGTCTGCGCGCCGCCGCCGCCCGGGTGCAGGCCGCGGCCGAGCGGCTGACGGCGTCCGGCGTCCTCGAATCGTTGCCGACCTTCTTCGAGTGCACGACCGGCGTCGCCTTCGAGGTGTTTGCCGAGGCCGGCGTCGACGTCGCGGTGCTCGAGGTGGGGCTCGGCGGCCGGCTGGACGCGACGAACGTCGTCTCTCCGATCGCCGCCGCGATTGTGTCGATCGACTTCGATCATCAGGCGCAGCTCGGGAACACGCTCGCGTCGATTGCCTTCGAGAAGGCGGGCATCATCAAGGCCGGCATCCCGGTGGGTTGATTCGGGCGGACCGCGACGTGGACCTCCGCGTCCGGGTGCGCGCCGATGGAACATCGGTCGACCTCCGCACGCCGTTCCATGCGTTCGGCGACGTGCCGCTCGCGCTGCCGGGCGAACATCAGGCGGCCAACGCCGCGGTCGCGGTGCGGCTCCTCGAGGTCCTCGACGGACGCGGGATACCGGTCGATGCCGAGGCGCTGCGCGCGGCGCTCACCGGGACCGCGTGGCCCGGACGGCTCGAACGCTTCGCGTACGGCGGCGCGCGCGTGACGCTCGACGCGGCGCACAATCCCGCCGGCGCGCGGTCGCTGGCGCGCTACCTCGCGGTGGCCGCGCCCGGCGGCGTCACGCTGGTGTTCGGCGTCATGAAAGACAAGGACGTCGGCGCGATGCTCGAGGCGTTGGCGCCAAACGTGCGCCGGCTGATTTGCACGACCGCGGCGACCGCGCGAGCGCTGGACGCCGCGTCAATTGCCGAGATCGCCGCGTCGCGGGGCATGCCTCTCATCGTCGAGCCGGATCCCGCTGACGCGCTGGAGCAGGCGTGCCGGCTCGATCGCGACGTCGTCGTCGCCGGATCCATTTTTCTCCTCGGGCCGGTGCGCGAGCGTGTCGCTCGTGGTATTCTTCGCTGATTCCAGCGCCTGCCGCGTCTCCACAACTGCATGCGTCGAATCCTCTCGTTCGTGTTTCTCTGCCTCTCCGCGACAGCGCTTCCGGCGCGCGCCCAGGTGTCGCCGCTCGGCGGCTGCAAGGTCTCGTTCCAGGAGAGCGCCCAGGTCGAAGGCTTCAACCAAAATCACTACAAGCTGCACGGGCAGGTCCACGCCCAGTGCGACGACGTCCAGTTGTTCGCGCGGGAGGCGGAAGTCTTCCGCGATACGGACCGGTTGCTCGCGTGGGGCGACGTCCTGTTCGTGTCGCAGACCAACCGCATTGCCGCCGAGCGGCTGGAATACAACACCCGCACCCGGACCGGCACGTTCTACGTCGCGTCGGGCACCGCCAACATGGAGAACCGCGGCATCGACCGCAGCTTCTTCGGCACGCAGGAACCCGACGCGTACTTCTGGGGCCGGACGATCGAGAAGCTCGGCCCGAAGACGTACAAGGTCACGAACGGCGGCTTCACGACGTGCGTCCAGCCGACGCCGCGCTGGGAGATCGTGACCGACTCGGCGGTGATCACGCTCCACGAACACGTCGTGCTGAAGAACTCGCTGCTGAAAGTGAAGGGCGTTCCGCTGCTGTACCTGCCGATGTTCTACTATCCGATCAACGACGAGGATCGCTCGACCGGGTTTCTCATCCCCCAGTACGGGTCGTCGACGGTGAAGGGGCATTCGATCAGCAACGCGTTTTTCTGGGCCATTAACCGCAGCCAGGACGCGACGTTCTACCACGACTGGTTCTCGAAGACCGGCCAGGGGATGGGGGGCGAGTACCGGTTCGTCGGGGCATCCGGTTCGGGAAACAGCCGCGTGTACATCCT
>QHWR01000232.1 GCA_003223835.1 Acidobacteriota bacterium
TTCAACACTTATCCGCGCGCCTTCCGGCCGTGTGCTCAGCGCGTGAATCTGCGGAGAATGTTCGGGTTCTGCAAGGTGCTGCACAGCGTACGAGCAAAATGCGTCACACGCTCCGGGCGCTTGAACGGTAGCCACGGGAGCGCGGGCTTATTTTGGGTGAGACGTCGACCCCGGATGCAGCGCCGCAACCATCTGCAACCCCGGTGCAACCGGAGGCCCTACGGGAGACGGTGAAACTGCGGAAAGGTGTTGGTGAGCCGCCTCGGAATCGAACCGAGAACCCGCAGATTAAGAGTCTGCTGCTCTGCCAATTGAGCTAGCGGCCCACACATCGACGGCAGGAACACCCGATCTTATCAGGGCGTCGCGGCGAATCGCAAGCGCCGCCCCGCGGAGCTGAAGCTCCGCGCGACGAGCGCGACGACTCCGCGCGCCGAACGTTGCGGTATTCTTGTCCTGGCTCCCCTGCGAAGGGCCGAGGTTGAGATGCCCTGGATTATCGCGGCACTGGTCATCCTTCTGATTCTCGGTCTGACCCGGATCTTCGTCATCAACGCCCAGACGATCTGGCGCGACATGACGAGGAACTTCGACAACTTCAGAGCGCGCCTCGAGCGCGACGCGAACGACGTCGTGGACCACATCCTCCGTCCGAACCAGGGAGACGACGACAGCGGCTTCCCGCGTTCCACCACTTGCCATAAGGAGATATCTAAGTAAGATTACTGGGCATGGCCCGCCAGGACGCCCTTCAGGGCTCGCTCCCGTTGCTGGTGCTCAAGCTCCTCGCGCGGCGCGGACCGCTGCACGGCTACGCCGTGGCGACCCGGATCGAGGGCATGTCCGACGACACGCTGCGGGTGGAAGAAGGGTCGCTCTATCCCGCGCTCCATCGGCTC
Source organism: Acidobacteriota bacterium (assembly GCA_003223835.1). Lineage (GTDB taxonomy): Bacteria > Acidobacteriota > Vicinamibacteria > Vicinamibacterales > 2-12-FULL-66-21 > Gp6-AA38. Next base: position 900 of record QHWR01000232.1, read on the forward strand.
GAGGAGGCCGGCTGGATCAAGGCGCGCTGGGCGAAGACCGAGACCGGCCGGCGGGCGCGGGTGTACGAGATCACCGCCGCCGGGCGCAGGCAGCTCGAGTCGGAGGAAGTGCGCTGGAAGGCGATCACCGCGGCGATCGGCAAAATTCTGAAGCACGCCTGAGATGTCCTTCTGGTCCCGTTTCGCGAACGTCTTTCGGACCGGACGCCTCGAACGCGAGCTGGACGAGGAACTTCAGTTCCACATCGACGCGCGCATCCGCGAGCTGACCGCGGCAGGAATGACGCGCGAAGCGGCAGCCGCCGAGGTCGCGCGCCGGTTTGGCAATCCGCTGCGGCTGCGCGAGGAGAGCCGCGACGTCAAGCTCCTGCCGTGGCTCGACTCGCTGGTTCGCGACGTTCGCCTCGGCGCGCGCATGCTGCGCAAGCATTCGGTGGTCACGTCCGCCGCCGTCGTGTCGCTGTCGCTGGCCCTCGGCGCGTGCGTCGCGGCGTTCTCGCTCGTGGACGCGCTGATCCTGAGGCCGCTGCCCGTGCGGCAGCCGGAGCGGTTGGTCTACCTCGCGTTTCCCACCTACACCCCGGAGCGGCCCGAAGCGGACACGTTCAACGACCCGCTGTTCGTGAGCCTGCGTGACGCCGCGCGGCGACGCGTCGATCTGTTCGCGATGAGCACGCAGGTCATGCGGCCGGCCAGGTTTGCCGACTCAGGAGACGAGAAGGAACAGGTGCGGACGCAGTTCGTGTCGGGCGACGCGTTCGACCGGCTCGGCGTCATGCCAGCCGCCGGCCGGGTATTCGCCGCGGACGACGACCGGCAGCCGGGCGCGCATCCTGTGGCGATCGTGAGTCACGCGTTCTGGGTGCGGCGGTTCGGGGGCGATCCCGCGATCGTCGGACGCTGGTTCGCGCTCGAGGACCGTCAGTTCCAGATCGTCGGCGTCGCCGAGCGGCGCTTCGCCGGCGTCGAACCCGGCCGTCCGACGGATGTATGGCTGCCGTACGCGATGTACAACCCGCGGGCGTTCGGCAACTTCGCGTTCGGCTGGTTCCGCGTGATGGGACGAGTGAAAGAGAACGTCCGGTTCGAGGAGGCGCAGAGCGTCCTGCAGGCGGCGTTCACCCGCGTTCGCCGCGATCGCGCTGCACAATTCTTCGGACCGGGTCAGTCCCCAGAGGTGATCGCGCGCTTCGTCGCCACGCCGCTCTACCTGCAATCGGCGGCGACCGGGCCGTCGCCGCTGCGCCGTCAGTTCGAGCGGCCGCTGTGGATTCTGATTGCGATCGCGGCGCTCGTCGTGCTGATCGCCGGGTCGAACGTCGCGAATCTGTTCCTGGCCCGCACGGCCGCGCGCGAGCACGAGATGGCGCTTCGGCTGTCGATCGGCGCCGGCCGGGGCCGGTTGATCCAGCAGATGCTCGTGGAAAGCGCGCTCGCGGCCGGCGCCGCCTGCGCGTGTGGGCTTCTGTTCGGCAAGGTCGCCGCGCCGGCCGTCGTGGGCATGCTCACCTCGCCCGACGATCCGGTGCATCTCGATCTTCGCGTCGACTGGCGCTTCGCCGCATTCGCCGGCGCGCTCACGCTGTTGACGACCGCGTTGTTCGGCATCGCCCCCGCGCTGCGCGCGTCGCGCGCGACGCCGATGACGTCGCTCAAGACGAGCGGAGGGCGTGTCGGGGAACGCGCCAGCGTGATGCGTCCCTTCGTGGCGATCCAGGTCGCGTTCGGGCTCGTCGTGCTGTTTGTCGGGAGCCTGCTGGTGCTCTCGTTCGCGCGGCTGTCGAGCGTGAACCCAGGCTTCGCGACGTCGGACGTCCTGCTGCTGTGGCTGGAACCCGTGCAGCGCGTGGACGCGAACCAGCAGCGGCGCACGCTGCTCCAGGTGCTCGACCATCTCCGCGCCGTCCCCGGCGTCGTGGCCGTCAGCTCCGCCGAATTCAATGCGCTCGGCCGGGCGTGGACGTATAACCTCCGTTTGCCTGGAACGCAGTACGACACGATCGAAGCGACGATGGCGCCGGTGACGCCCGGGTACTTCGAGACGATGAGGATTCCGCTGCTGGAGGGACGCGCGTTCGTCGCCCGTGACCTGGACGCGAACTCCACCGCCATCGTCGTCAACGAGACGTTGGCGAAGCGATATTTCGCCGGCGGCCCGGCGATCGGGCGCACGGTGGAGGCGCGGTTCGGCGAGATCGACGAGAAAGGCATCCACGAGATCGTGGGTGTGGTGGCGGACGCGAGATACGACCTGCGCCAGCCCGCGGCGCCGACGGTGTACATCCCGCTGCGGCTGCGGACGACCGGTACTATTCACGTCCGCGTGGCCGGCGATCCTGTTGCGCTCGCCTCGCGTCTGCGGGAAGACGTTCGCGCGACGACGCGGTCGTTCCGTGTGACGTCGATCACGTCACAGTCGGCGGTCGTCGAGCGCACGCTCCTGCGGGAGCGGCTGCTCGCGCTGCTCTCCGGCTTCTTCGCGCTGATCGGCCTCGTCCTGGCGGCCGTGGGTCTGTACGGCGTGTTGAGCTACGCGGTCGTGCGGCGGACGCGCGAGATCGGGATCCGCATGGCGCTCGGCGCGCGTCAATCCCGCGTGGTGCGGACGGTGCTCGCGGAGACCGCCGGCACGACGATGATTGGCGCCGCGTGCGGACTGGCCGGCGCGTTGTATCTCTCGCGCTTCGTCGAGACGCTGCTCTTCGAGGTGAAGCCGTTGGATTTCTGGAGCCTGGCGCTGCCGCTGGGGACACTGTTCGCGGCCGCGCTGCTCGCGGCCGCACTGCCGGCATGGCGAGCGGTGCGCGTCGATCCCGTCGTCGCTCTTCGATACGAATGAGTGGGCGTCGCGAAAAAGAAAGAGTGATGCGCGAGTTCCGAGGTCAATTCTCGATCGATGGCGCCATCGATACCGCGTTCGAGCTGTTCTCGCCGCTGGGGGAACGGAAATGGGTGCCCGGCTGGAATCCCGAACTGCTTTATCCGCCGGACGTCACCTGGGCGCTCGGCCAGATCTTCAGGACGCAGGAAGAGAAGGGCGAAGCCATCTGGATCGTCACGCGGCTGGATCGCGAGGCGCGCCGCGTCGAGTACCACCGCGTGGAACCGGGGCGCTACGTCGCGCGCGTGCGGGTGGACTGCCGGGCCGCGGCCCGCGACGTCACCGAGGTGGTCGTGGAGTACACGTTCATGGCGCTGTCGCCGGAGGGAGCCGCGGAAATCGACGCGATGACCGACGAGGCGTACGCGGAGAAGATGACACGCTGGAAACGGTGGACCAGCGAGTGGATTGCGCCACGATGACGAAGTCCTCGACGCCGCGCGCGCTGGTACGTTTCACCAGCCTGGAGGACCTCGGGCGATCCGAGACGCTGGATCGTGATCGGCTCGGGCGACGCCGATGATCCAATTTTGCGATTCAACCTTTTGGAAATCGGTGAACTTCCGAAGTTGGTGAACGGCGACGAGCCGTCGCAAGTGAGATCGAATCCTGCATTGCATCGTGGTGCGACGCGCGCGAGCAAACCGGCTGCCGCCGGAAACCCCGCAATTCCGCGGGGTTCCGGGCGACCGGACGACGGCTGGTTGTTACGTGGCGCGTAACCGCTTGCGCGCGTCGTAACTCTATCAGGTAGAGTACGCTTGACGGGGTTCCGATCCAATCCGCAGAACGACTGGAGCGATGCGCACGTTCCGTTCACGTCTTGCCGCCGTCGCGGTTGCCGTCTCGCTGCTGCAGACGCTGTCGCTGCTCGCGACGCCGCTCGCGGCGTGCTGCGGGCAGGCGCCCGCCGCGACCGTCGCGCACTGCTGCCGCCCCGGCGCGTCCGGCATGTGTCCGCTCCACGCGCAGCATCGCGCGACCGGCGACGGAGCGGCCTGCCGCCTCGTGTGCGGCTCGAAGAATCAGACGCAGTTCGTGCTCGGTCCAATCGGCGTGCTGCCGCCGTCGGTCGCAATCGCCGCCGAGCTCGGGTCGCAGACGTTCGATCTGTCCGCGATCGATTTCATCCCCGCAATCTCCTCCGTTCCCGATCCTCCACCGCCTCGCGGCTAGTCAAGAGCGATCGCCGATCACGAGCAGCCCTGCCCGCCTTCGCCAAGGCTACGGCGGGTCCGCCGAAGCGCTGCGCGCGGAGGCGGAAAGGGCTGCGCTACGACGGCTGCGCTACGAAGCCGAATTCGATCGTTTTCGCCATTCGGCATTCAGCA
>QHWR01000233.1 GCA_003223835.1 Acidobacteriota bacterium
GATCGACAGCACGGCGATCGAGATCGCGGTCAGGCGCGCGCAGGCCGAACGCGACGCGGCCGCGGCGCAGCTCAAGCTGCTGCAGGCGGGCTCGCGTGTCGAGGACATCCGCCAGGCGGCGGCGCAGGTCCAGTCGGCGCAGGCCGAGGTCAAGGCCGCGCAGGCGGAGCTCGACGCGGCGTCGGCGGACCTCGAACGGTTCGAGGCGCTGCTGCGCGCGAACGCGGGCTCGCGAAAGCAGCGCGACGATGCGGTGACGAGACGGGACGTATCGGCGGCGCGCGTCCGGGCCGCGCAGGAGCGCGCGCAGGCGGCCGCCGACGCGCTCGCGCGGCTGCGCGCGGGCGCACGGCCGCAGGAGATCGAAGGCGCGCGCGCGCGTGTGGCGGCCGCGGACGCGCAGATCGCGTCGCTCCAGAAGAACCTGGCCGACGCCGTCCTGAAGGCGCCGGTCGGCGGCCTCGTCACGTCCAAGTTGATCGACGCGGGGGAGATGGTCCAGCCGGGGACGCCGCTCGTCGTGATCACCGATCTCGATCACGCCTGGGCGAACGTGTACGTGGACGAACCGTCGGTGCCCAGGCTGCGCTTGGGCGCGCCGGCGGTCCTCGTCACGGACGCCGGACAGCGGCTCAACGGATCGATCACGTTTATTTCGCCGAAAGCCGAGTTCACGCCGCGCAACGTGCAGACGGCGGAGGAGCGATCGAAGCTCGTCTACCGCGTCAAGGTCAGCGTCGATAACCGCGACGGCGTCCTGAAGCCGGGCATGCCGGTCGAAGCGGAGCTGGGGCTGAAATAAGTAAGTTGATTCACCAACGGCAAGGCGGACATGAGCGACAGTGCGCTCCGATTCGACCGGGTCACGAAGAATTACGGCGCCGTGCGCGCGCTCGACGACGTGTCGTTCGCGGTGCCGCGCGGCGCGATGTTCGGCCTGATCGGGCCCGATGGCGCCGGCAAGACGACCGCGATTCGCCTGACCGGGGGACTCCTGACGCCGGACGGCGGGCGCATCGACGTGCTCGGCCGCGATCCAAAAAAAGATCATCGCGCGCTGACCGGCGCAATCGGCTACCTGTCGCAGCGCTTCAGCCTCTATGGCGACCTGTCGATCGACGAGAACGTCGCTTTCTTTGCCGAGATCCACGGCGTGCGCCGGTACCAAGACGCACGCGATCGGCTGCTCGAGATGACGCAGCTCGCGCCGTTCCGGCGACGCCGCGCCGATCGATTGTCGGGCGGGATGAAGCAGAAGCTCGCGCTCGCGTGCACGCTCGTACACGAGCCGGAGCTCCTGCTGCTCGACGAGCCGACCACCGGCGTTGACCCCGTATCGCGCCGCGAGTTCTGGAAACTCCTCGCCGAGTTCCTGGCGCGCGGACTGACCATCGTCATGGCGACGCCGTATCTCGACGAGGCGGAGCGCTGCTCGCGCGTCGCGCTGCTGCACGACGGCCGGTTGATGGCGCTCGACGAGCCGCCGCGGCTCCAGGCGGCGCTCGCGGGACAGCTGCTCGAAGTGATCGTCGACGCGCCGCGGCCGCCGATCGACGTGCTGGCGCGCGTGGACGGCGTCGCCGACGTGCAGTCGTTCGGCGATCGCGCGCACGTTCGTCTGGCCGGAATCGATCAGCGGCGCGGGGCGGAGCGGATCGGCGAGGCGCTGGCCCACGCGGGCGTGAAACCCGTCAGCGTCCGCCCGATCGCCGCGTCGCTCGAGGACGTCTTCATCGATCTGATTACACGTCTTGACGATCGAAGATCGAGGACCGAAGACCGAGGACCGAAGGCCGAGGATCGGAATGCCCTCGGACATCGAACAATATGAGAACGCTGCTCATCGTCATGGCATCGGGATCCATCGTCCTTGCACAGGCACCGCAGCGGGAGCTCCCGCTCTCTCTGGCGGACGCGATCGCAAAGGGGCTCGCCTACAGCGCGCGGCTGGCCGAGATGGACGCCCGGGCGAAAGCGGCCGACGCCGCCGTGGCGGCGAGCGTGGCCGCGGATCGCCCGAGCGCCGCCGCGGTCGGGGGGTACACGCGCACGAATCACGTGGAGGAATTCACGATCCCGATTCCGGGGCTGCCGCCGCGCGTCGTCTACCCGGACATTCCCGACAACTACCGGGCGCGCCTGGATCTCCAGTGGCCGATTTACACCGGCGGACGGAGCGATGCGCTCGAGCGCGCCGCGCGCGCCGAACGCGGGGCCGCGGGAGAGGACGTCGCGGCGGCGCGAGCGGACCTGCGTCTGGAGATCACCCGCGCGTACTGGGCGCTCGTCACCGCGCGCGAGACGGAGGCGGTCCTCGCGCGGTCGCTCGAGGCGATCGACGCACAGGTCAAGGATCTGCGGGCGCGGCTCGAGCAGGGCCTGATTCCGCCGAACGATCTGCTGTCGGCGCAGGCGCAGCAGTCGCGCCAGCGGCGGTTCGCGATCGAGGCGCGCAACGTCCGCGCGGTGGCGGAAGCGGACCTGCGTCGCCTGACCGGGATCGAGGACGCGGGGGAGATCGTGCCTGTCCCCGTTTCCCCTGAAATGGTGGCAGCCACCAATCCCCGGCAATTGGCGGCAGCCACCGATCCCCTCATCGCCCAGGCGCGCGCCGAACGCCCCGAGCGCAAGGCCCTCGAGGCGCGCATCACGGCGGCCGACGACCGCCAAACCGCCGCCCACGACGCCGCGCGGCCGTTCGTCGCTCTCGCCGGCGGCTACGATTACGCGCGCCCGAATCCGCGCATCTTTCCCCGCACGCGCGACTGGCGCCAGGCGTGGGACGCCTCCCTCAACGTGACATGGTCGTTGTGGGACGGCGGCCGCCGGGCCGCCGACGAAGCGCTCGCCGCCGCGAACGCGCTCGCCGCACGCGCACGCCTCGACGAGTTCGACCGGCAGCTCACGCTGGAGGTCCGCCAGCGATGGTACGAGCTCGACTCGAGCCGCGCCGCGGTCGCCGCGGCCGAAGACGAGCGCACCGCCGCGGCTGAAGCGGAGCGCGTCGTCGGCGAACGCTATCGCGCCGGCGTCGCGACGACGACCGACGTCCTCGAGGCGCAGGTGGCGCGGCTTCAGGCGGACCTGGACCGCACCCGCGCGATCGCGAACGTGCGGCTCGCGGAAGCGCGCCTTGCGAGGGCCCTTGGACAAGAACCGTAACGCCATCGAAGTGCGGCGTCTCACGCGGCGCTTCGGCGGCTTCGTCGCCGTCAGCGACGTCTCGTTCGACGTCCGCGAAGGGGAGATCTTCGGCTTTCTCGGCAGCAACGGCGCGGGGAAGTCCACGACGATCCGGATGCTCTGCGGCCTCCTCGCGCCGACGTCGGGCCACGCGACCGTGGGTGGCGTGGACGTCACGCGAGATCCCGAAGGCGTCAAACGGCGCATCGGATACATGTCGCAGCGCTTCTCGCTCTACGAGCTGCTGACGGTCGATCAGAACATCCGATTCTTCGGCGGCATCTACGGCCTCGACGACGCGCGGCTGGCGGAGCGGCGACGCTTCGTCATCGACATGGCCGGCCTCGCCGGACGCGAACAGACGCTCGCGCGCGATCTCGCCGGCGGCTGGCGGCAGCGGCTCGCGCTCGGCTGCGCGATCCTGCACGAGCCGCGCATCCTCTTTCTGGACGAGCCGACCGGCGGCGTGGACCCGCTGTCGCGCCGCCATTTCTGGCGCCTGATCGATACGCTCTCGCAATCGGGCGTGACCGTGCTCGTTACGACGCATTACCTGGACGAGGCGGAACGCTGTCACCGCGTGGCGTTGATCCACGCGGGCAAGCTCGCGGCGATCGGGACGACCACGGAGGTGAAGCAGATCTTCTCGGGCCGCCCGATTCTCGAGATCCGGACGGACCGTCCGGTGGACGCCATGCGCATCCTCGACGCGACGTCCGGCGTCGAGAAGACGAGCCTGTTCGGGACGGCGCTGCACGTGGTGCTTCGCGGACGCGACGTCACGCCGGAGCGCCTCGTCTCGCCGCTCCGGGCGCAAGGGATCGCCGTCGAGAGCGTGGCCGAGGTCGCGCCCTCTCTCGAGGACGTCTTCCTCGAGGTCATCGACCGTGCGGGAGGGACCGCCGCGTGAGGAAGGCGCTCGCGGTCTACCGAAAGGAGTGGCGCCAGATCCTCCGCGATCGGCGCACGCTGCTCATCCTGGTGTTCGTCCCCGCGTTCTTCCTTCTTTTGTACGGCTACGCGCTCAACTGGGACATCCGCCACATCGCGCTCGCGGTCGAGGATCGCGACAACTCGCCCGAGAGTCGCGCGCTCGTCTCGGCATTCGTGAACTCGAGCTATTTCGATCAAGTCGCGCTGATTCACTCGCCCGCGGAGGCGGAGCGGCTGCTCGATGCCAACGAGGCGCGGGCCGTGCTCGTGATCCCCGAGCGCTTCGGCCGCGACGTCACGAACGGCGTTTCGCCGCAGGTGCAGGTGCTGATCAACGGCGACAACGCGAACACCGCGACGACCGTCATCGGCTATGCGACGAGCATCGTTCGAGGGGCGGGCGTGTCGCTGCGGGGCGCGCCGCCGGCCGGGCCGCGGCTCTCCGCCGAGCCCCGCATCTGGTACAACCCGGAGCTGCGGAGCACGCTCTTTCTGGTGCCGGGCCTCATCGCGTACATCCTGATGATCACGGCGGTCATCTCCACGGCACTGTCCATCGTCAAGGAAAAGGAAGTCGGGACGATCGAGCAGGTACGCATGGCGCCGATCGGGACGTTCCCCTTCGTCGTCGGCAAGAGCATCCCGTACTTTCTGATTTCGCTGACGTCGGCGGCGCTGATCATCCTGGCGGCGATGGCGCTCTTCGGGCTGCCGATGCGCGGAAACTGGCTGTCGCTGCTGCTCGCGCTGTCGCTGTTCATCGCGGGCGCGCTCGGCACCGGCCTGCTGATTTCGACGGCGGCGGACACACAGCAGGTCGCGTTTCAGGCGGCGATGCTCACCTCTTTCCTCCCGACGCTGATGCTCTCCGGGTTCATCTTTCCGATTTCCAGCATGCCGCGCGCGCTGCAGCTCATCACCTACGTCGTGCCCGCCCGCTATTTTCTCGTCGCGCTCCGCGGCATCGTCCTGAAGGGGACGCCGCTCTGGCTGCTCGCGCCGCAGATGATGGCGCTGACGATCTACGCGCTCGCGATGCTGGCGCTGGCGTCGGTACGTCTCGCGCGGGAGGCGCGCTGATCCATGCGCCGCCTCCGCTGCCTCGTGTGGAAGGAATTCCTCGAGCTCCGGCAGAATCCCCGGCTCTTCGGCATCGTCATCATGGCGCCGATCATCCAGCTCCTGATGCTCGGCTACGCGGCGACGACCGACGTCAAGGACGTGCCGGTGGTGGTGGCCGACGGCGATCGCTCGCAGGCCAGCCGCGATCTGATCGCGGCGTTCGACGCGTCGCGCAACTTCACCGTCATCGACACCGTCTCGACCGTGTCGCAGATCGATTCGTATC
>QHWR01000234.1:0-2112 GCA_003223835.1 Acidobacteriota bacterium
CAATCCCACCGGCTTCTGGGAACATCGCGAGCTGATGCGGATCAGCGACGAGATCCTCGTGCGGCTCGGCGGGTCGTGGGATGAGCCGCCGCGCGTGGCCGGACGCTGGTGGAATCGCCGCGAACTGACCGACCTGCGGACGGAAGCGCTCGCGATCGTCGGCCGGGACTTCGCCCGGTCGCCGATCTGGGGCTGGAAAGATCCGCGCGCGTGCCTGACGCTTCCGTTCTGGCAGCGGCTGCTGCCCGATCTGCGGTTCGTGTTATGCGTGAGGAATCCGCTCGACGTCGCGGCGTCGCTGCAGAAGCGCGACGGCATGACGCTCGACGTTGCGGCGGACCTGTGGCTCGCGTACGTCGCCGCGTCTTTCGCGCACACCGCCGGCACGCCGCGGCTCGTCGTCTGGTACGATGATCTGATCGCCGGCGCGGCCGATGTGGTCGATCAGTGCGCCACGTTCCTGAACCGTCCCGTGACGGCCGACGTGCGCCGCGGCGCCGCCGATTTCGTCGCGGCGGGCCTGAGGCATCACGCGACACCCGACGAGGCGGTCCTGCAGTCCGACAGCCTGAGTCCGGCCGTGACGTCGTTCTTCTCGATCCTCGTCGCGTCGCGGACGTCGGGCGGCACGTCGCCCGAGCTGGATCGTCTCGCGAGCGACCTGCTCGCGTCGCGGATCGCGGGGGCGGCGGCGCCGGTCTCTCCGGCGTCGCATCCGCCGGTGAAGGCCGCGCGGCTGCTGCTCAGCCTGCGATACAAGGACATCGAGCTGCGCCGGCTGCGGAATCAGCTCCGCAATCAGCACGACGCAATCGAGCATCAGCAGGACGCGCTGGCACAGAAGGGCGCGATCGTCGAGGACGCGCAGCGTCAGCTCGCCGAGCAGCACGCCGCGCTGACAGCGCAGCACGACGCGCTCACGGCCCTGCGGTCGGCGATCGAACAGAAGGACGCGCTCATCTCGGCGGCGCAGGGACAACTCGCGCGGCAGCACGAGGCGCTCACCGGCCTGAGCGACCGCACCCGCGAGAAAGATGCGCAGATCGCCGCCGTCGAGCGGCAGGTCGCGGACGCCCTCGAGCAAACGCAGCGTCAGGCCGCGTTGCTGCGCGACCGCGCGGGCGAGATCCTGTCGCTCCGGCACATGCGCGCCGGCGCCCGGTGGCAGGCGGAACAGATCCAGGAGCAGCTCGCGACGGCGACAGAAGACCTGGCCGCCGCCCGCGCCACGATCGAACGGCAGCGCGGCCTGATCGATCAGGTCCAGCAGCGCGCGAGCCAGTTCGAGGCGGCCGCCGCCGCGGCGCAGGAGGACGTGACGCGGATCACGGTCAGCGCGGCGTATCGCCTCGCCGTCCGGCTCGATCGTCTGCGGCAGTGCACCGCGCCGCGCGGGAGCCGGCGGGAACGCGTCCTGCGGCGGCTCCTGCGGCCGCTCGGCGCGCCGCCGCGGTCCGCCCCGTCACCCGGCCGCTACCGGCCGAAGGTCACGCTGCTGCTGCCGGCGGAGGGGGCGCGAGCGGATGCCGTCCTCGCGACGGTGCAATCCGTCGTCGCGCAATCCGATCACGCATGGCAGCTCGTCGTCACCGCGGGTCTCGGCGCCGAGGCCGCGGCGGCGCTGCCGCGCGATCCGCGCATTGTCGTCGCCCCGGCGCTGCTCGGCGATCCCGCGGGTCCGCTCAACGCCGCGCTCTCGATCGCGCGCGGCACGTTCACCGGGGTGGTGACCGCCGGCGACGAGCTCAGGCCGGACGCGCTGCGCGTGATGCGGCGGGCGGTGCGACGGCGCCGCGGCGACGTCCTGTACTCCGACGAAAGCGCCACGCACGGGATCGGGGGCCCCGCGGCTGTCCTCGCGAAACCGGACTGGTCGCCCGAGCTCCTGCTCGCCTTCCCCTACACGGGACGGCTCTGCCTGATGCGGACCAGCCTCGTCCGCGATCTCGGCGGCTGGCGCGCGGCGACGCTCGGCGCGGAAGAATACGACCTCGTGCTCGCGGCGGCGCGGCACGGCGCACGCCTCCGGCGCGTGCCGGAGACGCTGTATCGCCGGCGCGAACCCCTCGGCACCGTCATGTCGTCTCCCGCGGCGATCGCAGCGAGGCGCGC
>QHWR01000234.1:2164-7334 GCA_003223835.1 Acidobacteriota bacterium
GCCGGGCGTCCCCTCGTGAGCATCATCATCGCGACGCGCGATCGCGTCGATCTGCTGAAACAGGCGATCGAGAGCCTCGAGTCGCGGACAACGTACTCGCCGTACGAGATCCTGATCGTGGACAACGACAGCCGCGAGCCCGAGACGCGCGAGTACTTCAACGCGTGCGGCCACCGCGTGGTTCCCTGTCCCGGCGCGTTCAATTTCTCCCGCATCAACAACGCCGGCGCCCGCGCCGCGCGCGGCGACTACCTGATCTTCCTCAACAACGACACCGAGGTCATCGCGGACGACTGGATCGGCGCGATGCTCGAATGGGCGGCGCAGCCCGACATCGCGTGCGTCGGCGCCAAGCTGCTCTTCGGCGACGGCCGGATCCAGCACGCGGGCGTCACGCTGCACGACGGCTCCGCGTTCCACCACGGCTACGGCGAGCGCGTCGGCGGCACGAACTGGATCGACATCGAGCTGGTGCGCAACTTCAGCGCGGTGACGGCGGCGTGCCTGATGATCCGGCGGGAGCTGTTCCTCCTCGCCGGCGGGTTCGACGAATCGTTCCCGATCGCCTACAACGACATCGAGTTCTGCGTGCGCCTGCGGCGGCGCGGCTACCGTCACGTCTACACGCCGTACGCGGTCCTGTACCACCACGAATCGTCGAGCCGCCGCCCCGGCGTCGCGCGCGGCGAAGGCGAGCACTTGCGCGCCGCCGTCGGACGGCTGCTCTGGCACGATCCGTTCGCGCCCGGCAGCTCCGGCGTCGCGCCGCCGGCGCGCGTGGCGCGCACACGGACCGGACGGGCGCTCGATCGCGTCGCCCGCGTCTCGCGGCGCGGCGTCCATCTGGTGCGCGGCTCCGTCTGGCACGCGCAGTCGTGCCGCGCCGTGGACGTCACCCGCCAGGAGCCCGACGACGGATCGGACGTCGTGCGGTGGATCGACGCCGTCGAGATCGGCGGCGAGTTCCGGATCGGCTTGTTCATGCATCCCGTCTCGAGCCGCACGTTTGCCGTGCAGGTGCCGCGCGCCGGGCGATTCCGCGCGTGGATCGCGCTCCTGCCGGAAGTGTGGGAGAAAAACGACGGCGGCGCGTCCTTCTCGATCTCCGTGAATGTGGACGGCCAGGTCGTGCGGTCGCAGAGCTGGACGATCGATCCGCGGCGCAACCGCCAGCACCGCCGCTGGAAACTGGTGATCGCGGACCTCTCCGCGTTCGAAGGGCGCACCATCGAGGTGACGCTGGCGACCGAGCTTCCCCCCGGCGCCAGTCCCGCGCACGCGTGGGCCGTCTGGGGCGATCCCGCCATCCTCGAGCGACGCTCGCTCGTGCGCGTCGTCGCGCGCCAGGCGGAAGTCGTCCGCACGCTCGGCGTCCGGCGCGCGCTCGCCCACTACGCGCAGCTGCTGCGCGGACGCGGCCCGCACGGCGACGTCGTGTACGACGCGTGGTTCCGCGACCAGCTGAAGTCCGCCTGCGACCCGGCGAAGACGCGCCAGGCGGTGGCGCGCCTCACGCGCCGGCCGCGCATCAGCATCGTCACGCCGGTCTACAACACCGATCCGCGGTGGCTGCGTCTGCTCGTCGATTCCGTCCGTGCGCAGACGTATCCGGAGTGGCAACTCTGCCTGTCCGACGACGGCTCGAACCGGCACGACACGCGCGCCGCGCTCGAGGAACTCTCCAGCCTGGACCCGCGCATCACGATCGTCCGGAATGCCGCGAACCGCGGGATCTCCGCCGCGTCGAACGCCGCGCTCGACGCCGCGACCGGCGAGTTCGCCGCGCTCCTCGATCACGACGACGAACTGTCGCCGAACGCGCTGCTCGAAGTCGCCAGGACGATCGACGCGCATCCCGACGCCGACGTCATCTACACCGATGAAGACAAGCTCGAGCTGAGCGGCCGGCACGTCGAACCGTTCTTCAAGCCCGATTGGTCGCCCGAGTACCTGCGATCGTCGATGTACATCGGACACCTGACGGTGTACCGCCGCACCGTCCTGGACGAAGCGGGACGATTCCGCTCGCCGTTCGACGGATCGCAGGACTACGACCTTGCGCTTCGCGTGACGGAGCGGACGGACCGCATTCATCACATCCCGCTCGTTCTGTACCACTGGCGCAAGATTCCCGGCTCCGCCGCGGGACAGGTGGACGCGAAACCGTGGGGGCTCGAAGCCGCTCGCCGCGCGCTCGCCGATCACATCTCGCGGCTGCCGATTCCCGCGACCGTCGAGGAGCAGCCGGGCAACGGCCTGTGGCGCGTGAAGTACCGCATCTGCGGTGACCCGCTCGTCAGCGTCGTCATCCCGACCGACGGCCGGATCGCGCGCACGCCTCGCGGATCGCGCGACCTCCCGCTCTGCTGCATCCGCAGCATCGTCGAGCGGACGACGTACAAGAACTACGAGCTGGTGATCGTCGACAACGGCCGCCTCTCGCCCGAGCTCCTGCACTATCTCGCGACGATCCGGCACCGCCGGGTCGTCTACGAGCCGACGACGCCGTTCAACTTCGCGAGCAAGCTGAATTTCGCCGCGGGCCACGCGCAAGGGGAGCACCTGCTGTTCCTGAACGACGACACGGAAGTGATCTCCGAGGAGTGGATCACGGCGATGCTCGAGTTCTCGCAGCAGTCCGCGATCGGCGCGGTGGGCGGCAAGCTGTTCTACCCGGACGGCCGCTTGCAGCACGTCGGCGTGGTGCTCGGCATCGGCGGCGGCGCGTGCCACGTGTTCGCGGGACAGCCGGCGAATTCGCCCGGCTACTTCGGGAGCGCGCTCGTGATCCGCAACTACTCCGCCGTCACCGGCGCCTGCTGCATGACGCGGCGCGACGTGTTCGACGAGGTCGGCGGCTTCGACGAACGGTTCGCGACCGACTTCAACGACGTCGATTACTGCCTGCGCGTGCGCGCGCGGAGCTACCGGATCGTCGCCACGCCGTTCGCGCAGCTCTATCACCACGAAGGGGCGACGTTCGGCAGCCGCGAGCACATCGTCAACCCCGCGGAAGTGCAGGCGCTCAGCGAGCGGTGGGCGCCGGTCATCGCGGCGGACCCGTTCTACAACCGGAACTTGACCCGGTCGTCGCTCGATTACCGCCTGCGGCTCGACGCGGTGTAGCCGGCCGGTGATGGGCTCGCTCTAAACTCATCCGGTCGGTTATAATCCCCGCTCGTTCCCACCCCAGAGAAACCGGAGGGTCGATGACTCGCGTGGTTCCCGCGCTTGGCGCGGCGATCCTGGCGGCGGCGGTCGTCTCGGTCCAACCCGGCGTGCGCGCGCAGCAAGGGCCGCGGATCCCCGCCGGCCTCCTGGCCAGGGCGCAGTCCGAGGGCGGCGTCCCGGTGATTGTGGGCGTCCGGGCGGGCTTCACGCCGGAGGGCAACCTGGCATCGACGACGGAGGCCGCCGACCAGCGCGCCGGCATCGCGCTGGCGCGGGCGCGCGTCCTCGATCAGCTCAACGGCTTCGTGGTCTCGAACGTCCGTCCGTTCGAAACGATCCCGTTCTTCGCCGCCAAGATGGACGAGGCCGCGCTGCGGCAACTCGAGGCGTCGCCGGACGTGACGAGCATCGCGGAAGACAAGCTCAGGGCGCCGGCGCTGAATCTGAGCGTGCCGATGATCCATGCCGACGCGGCCCACACGGCGAACTATCACGGCTTCCTCTGGACGGTCGCGATCCTCGACACGGGAGTGCAGAACGATCACCCGTTCCTCGTCGGCGCCGTCATCAGCGAGGCGTGCTACTCGAACGCCGGTGGAGCGGGGACTGGAACCGCCATCTGTCCCGGCCTAACGCCGACGAGCTCGACGGCAGCCGGGGCGGGCGCGCCGTGTACGGTTGTTACGAACTGCAGCCACGGCACCCACGTGGCGGGGATTTCGAGCGGCCTGGATTACCCAGGTGGCCCGGGGTTCGACGGCGTTGCGAACCTCGATCGGACGATCCCGATTCAGGTTTTCACCTATTTTCCGACCGGCTGCAGCGGCGCGCCGTGCGTGCTGAGTTATGACTCGGATCAGATGCTTGGCCTCCAGCGCGTGTTCGCGTTGTCGTCGACGCCCGGCGTCTTCCACATCGCGTCGGTGAACATGAGCCTCGGCGGCCCCCCGTTTTACACGGATGCGGACCAGGCGGCGTGTGATTCCGACAACGCGGGGGTGAAGGCCGCGATCGACCAGCTTCGCTCCGTTGGCATTGCGACCGTCATCGCGTCGGGCAATGAAGCATTGACCGGCGCGATGGACGCGCCCGGGTGCATCTCGACGGCCGTCGCCGTCGGATCGGTGAACACGGGCGCGGGCGATACCGGGTCATTTCCAACGGGCCAGGTCTCGTCCTTCAGCAACAGCACGGGCATGGTGGACCTGCTGGCGCCTGGGTATTTGATCAACTCCTCTGTGCCCGGCGGCCTCTTTGGCACCAAGGCGGGCACTTCCATGGCGACGCCGCACGTGGCGGGCGCGTGGGCGGTGATGAAGCAGCGCAAGCCGCTCGCGAGCGTCACGGAAATCCTCAACGCGCTGACGTCCACCGGCACGCCGATCAGCGACGGCCGGCCGAGCGGGTACACCAAGCCGTTGATCAACGTGATGAACGCGATCGACGCGGTGGCCGTGGACTTCATGAACATCGAGACGCCGGCGCCGGCGACGACGCGGGTCCAGCCGTTCTCGATCGCGGGGTGGGCGCTCAATATGTCAGCGCCGCTGAACACGAACAGCGGTGTGGACCGCATCGACGTCTGGGCGACGCCGAGCGGCGGCGGTCCGGGGACGTTCCTCGGATCGGTGACGTCCTTCACCGCGCGACCCGACGTCGGCACGTTCTTCGGCGCGGCGCAGTTCACCAACTCCGGGTGGAACTTCACCGTGCGCGGCCTCCGGCAGGGCACCTACAACCTGACGGCGTACGCGCGCAACATATTCAACGCGACGTTCAGTCAGGCCGCGGTCGCGAGCAACATCAACGTGCTCGACGACCCGCTCATGTCGCTCGATGCGCCGGCGACCGCCTCGATCATCATGGAACCCTTCGGCCTCGGCGGGTGGGCGATCGATCGCGCCGCGGCGGCGGGGACGGGCGTGGACACGATCCACGTGTACGCGTATCCGAATCCCGGCTCGGGCACGCCGCCGATTTTCGCAGGCGTGGCGGGCTA
>QHWR01000105.1:0-28709 GCA_003223835.1 Acidobacteriota bacterium
GGTCCGTGGAATCCGTGGCTGAAGAAGGCTCGATCGGTCCGTGGAGGTTTGTTGAATCCGTGGCTGAAGCGCACACCCTGGTGAGCATCCGTGCCTGACATCCCGCGGGCGCAGGACCAGCTCTTTGGCGGCGGCGGCTCCGCGCGCGAGAAGTACGCCGCGCTCGTGGTCGGCCGTCCGGGCTGGGGCGCGCTGCTGAAGCACGAGCTGGTCACGCAGCTCAGTCAGGCCGTCCCGGGCGCGATCGGGTTCGCGCTCCGCAAGGCGCTCTATCCGTCGCTGCTCGGCGCGTGCGGGCGCAACGTGATCTTCGGCCAGAACGTCGTGCTGCGGCACCCGCACAAAATCCGGATTGGCGACAACGTGGTCATCGACGACAACTGCCTGCTCGACGCGAAGGGGGAGACGAACACCGGCATCGCGATCGGCAGCGGCGTCTTCATCGGACGCAACACGATCCTCTCGTGCAAGAACGGCGACATCGAGCTGGCCGACGGCGCGAACGTCGGCTTCAACTGCGAGGTGTTCTCGGCGAGCCGCGTCGCGATCGGACGCGAGACGCTGCTCGCCGCCTACTGTTACGTGATCGGCGGCGACCACGACTACAGCGACGCCGGGTCCGCCGTCCTCGCGCAGGGGCGCCGGTCGCTCGGCGTCACGATCGGCGCCGGCGCGTGGCTCGGCGCCGGCGTCAAGGTGCTCGACGGCGTCACGCTCGGCGATCGGGCGATCGTCGGCGCGGGCGCCGTGGTCCGCGAGTCCGTGCCCGCCGGCGCCATCGCCGTCGGCATCCCCGCGCGCGTCGTCGCGCACCGCGAGCCGGCGGGACAGCCGTGACCGACCCGCGTCTGCGGCGTCCCTCCGCGGCCAATCCGGACCCGGGACTCGCCACGTTCAGGCGGATCAACGTCCTGCAGGTCTGCGACCATCTCGGCTGGGAAGGGTCGCGCATGCACGGCGTGAAGCGATTGTTCGCCTGGATGATCCCGAGGTTCGATCCCGCCCGCTACAACGTGTCGCTCGTGAGCCTGCGCAGGAAAGACGTGTCGGAGGAGACGCTCGAGGCGCTCGGGATCGACATCACGTACTTGCACAAATCCAGGTTCGATCCCGCGACCCTCACGGCGCTCCTGAAAGTGATCGACCGGAAACAGATCGACATCCTTCATCTGCACGGGTACGGCGCGACGACGTTCGGGCGCATGGCGGGGATGCTGCGCCGGCTGCCGACCATTCTCCACGAGCACGCGAATCTGACCGACACGCCGTGGTATCAGAAGATCGCCGATCGGCTGCTCGCGCCGTCGACCGACATCGCGATTGCGGTCTCGAAGAGCACGGCGGACTTCGTCATCAACGCCCGGCGGATCCCTTCCGAGCGCGTCAAGGTCGTGTATCTCGGGGTGCCGCTCGAGGAATACACCCGCCGGCGAACGACGGACGAGATCATCGCCGCGCGGCGTGAGCTGAGCGTGTTGCCCGACGATTTCGTCTGCGGCACCATCACGCGGCTGCACGAATCGAAAGGGAACTCCTATCTGGTGGAGGCGGCGGCGCTCGTCCTCAAGGAGCGCCCGAACGCGCGCTTCTTTCTGTTCGGCGAAGGACCGCTCGGGCCGGCGCTCGAGGCACAGGCGGAAGGACTGGGACTCCGCGATCGATTCGTGTTCGGCGGGTTCGCGCGCGACGTGGCCCGCGTCATCTCCGCGTTCGACCTCAGCGTGTTACCGTCGTTGTGGGAAGGCACGCCGCTGACCGTGTTCGAGGCGCTCGCGATGGGCAAGCCCATCGTCGCCACGGACGCGGACGGCCTCGCCGACGTCCTCACCCACGACGTCGACGCGCGCATCGTCCCCAAACGTGACGCCCGCGCGCTCGCCGACGCGATCATCTGGATGATGGATCATCCCGAAGCGCGCTCCGAGCTGGCCGGCGCGGCGCGCGTCACGGGACGCCAGTACGACATCGCGGCGTTCGTCCGGAAGATGGAGCGTCTCTACGAATTGCTCCACGAGGTGTCGCGGCCGACGCGGCGTCGCGGCGTGCTGGAGGCGGACCTTTCCTTCCTGGACGACGGAGCGTACGCGTGACGGAGCCGCGCACCGAAACGGTGCCGGCCGTCCTCCCCGCGCGCATGGTCGCATGGCCCGGCCTCCTGATCGCGGCGCTCGTCTGCGCGCTCTACGGCGGTCTCGCGCTGACCGTCGATTTCCCGCGCGCCGCGATCGGAATTCAAAGCGACGAAGCCACGTACTACCTGATGGGACACAGCGTCGCGCGCGACGGCGACTTGACGTATCGCGCCGAAGATCTTCAACGGGTGTGGCGCGAATTCTCAACCGGGCCCGCCGGCGTCTTCCTGAAAAGGGGACGGCGGGTGACCGGCGTCGGTTTTTCCGCCCGCCCGCCGTTCATCGTCGTCAACAGCGAGCCGGACGGCGACGGCACGCGGCTGTATTTCGGCAAGTCGTTCATTTATCCGCTCGTCGCGTCACCGTTCGTCCGTGTCTTCGGGACGAACGGGTTTCTCATGCTGCACGCGTTGTTGCTCGCCGCCGCCGCCCTCTGCGCGTATTTGTTCCTGCACACACGGCTGCCCGCGGCGGCCGCCGCGCTGCTCGCGTCGGCGTTCGTCATGGTGTCGGTGGTGCCGGTGTACTTCGTGTGGATTACGCCGGAGCTGTTCAACTTCACGCTGGGCGTCTTCGCGTATTTCTGCTGGCTCTATAAAGAGGTCGCGTCGCCCGACGTGTCGCCGCGCGGCACGCGATGGCTGTTCACGGCGCGCAGCGACGTGGCCGCGGCCGTCATCCTCGGCATCGCCACGTTCTCGAAACCGTCGAACGCGCTGTTGTACGCGCCGATCTTCGTCTGGTATCTGTGGCGCCGCCGTTGGGGACGAGCGATCGGGACCGGTCTGGCGTTCGCGGTGATGGCGGGCGCTCTCTTCGCCGTCAACCTGGCGGTCAGCGGCGACTGGAACTATCAGGGCGGCGAACGGAACACGTACTACGCGGAGTATCCGTTCCAGACGCCGCGGGCGACGAATCAGCTCGGCGTGCCGAAGGCCCGAAACGAGGCGCTGACGGACGTCATTTTCGATCGCTCGGTCTTCTTCAGTAACCTGTTCAACAATCTTCGGTACTTCTTCGTCGGGCGTTACGCGGGGTTGATCCCGTACTACTTCCCTGCGGTGTTCGCGCTCGCGGCGTTCCTCGCGTCCCCGCGACAGCGGCCGGTCTGGCAATACTTCGTCCTCGCCGCGGCGCTCGGCCAGATCGTTCTGTTCATCATCACGGTGCCGTACACCTGGAACGGCGGCGGCGGGTCGGTCGGCAATCGCTATTTCATGGGCGCGTACGGCGTCTTCCTGTTTCTGTGCCCGCCGATCCGGCGCACGTGGGTCGCGTGCCTGCCGTGGCTTGCCGCCGTCTTCACGGCGCCGCTCGTGCTGAACCCGTTCATGACGTCGTTTCGTCCCGGACAAATCGCGGACCGTGGTCCGTTCCGGCTGCTGCCCGCCGAGCTGACGCTCGTCGACGACTGGCCGATCAATACCGACGAGACACGCCGTCACATCTGGTTCGGCGACAACCCGGGAATGGGAGATCCCGGCTTCCTCATGTACTTCCTGGACGGCAATGCGTATCAGCGCGAGGCGGACAAGAGCTTCTGGGTGAAAGGGGAGTCGCGCGCCGAATTCGCGATCAAGACGGACCGTCCGATGCGGCGCGCGGTGTTCACGCTGACGGCCGGCGAGGTCGCGACGGACGTCCGGATCGCGATCTCCGGCCGCTCGCAGCGCATTCACCTCGACGCCGGCGCGTCGCAGCAGGTCACGTTCGCGCTCGACGCGGGCACGCCGTACCACAAGACCACGCACGCGCTCGTCTGGATCGCCAGCGCCTCGAGCAGCGCCGGCTTCGCGCCGCTGTTCTACGGATCGAACGATACGCGGTACCTCGGCGTTCGGGTGAAGCCCGTCCTCGTGCCATGAGCCGGGTCGCGGTCGTGACGTCGAGTCCGCCGATTGCCGAGGGCGGCCACCTCGTGATCGCGCGGTCGCTCGTGCGCGCGCTCGGCGACGCCGGTCACGACGCCCACATCGTCATCACGCCGCAGAATCCGTTCGGCAGACAGGCCTCCGCGTATCTCGCGACCTGGCTCACGGACGTGCGGTCGAGCGAGGGACGGCCGATCGACCACGTGATCAGCCTGCGGTTTCCGAGCTACGCCGTGCGTCATCCATCGCACGTCTGCTGGCTGAATCACACGATGCGCGAATACTACGATCTGTGGGATCGATGGAGCGGGACGCTGAGTCCGACGGGGCGAGTGAAGGAGCGCGTGCGCAAGCTGTTCATCCACGCCGCGGATCGTTACCTGCTCACGAGGAACGTGCGGCGCCTCTTCGTGCAGTCCCGCACGATTCAGCAGCGCCTGTCGATGTGGCGTTCGCTGCGGTCGACCGTTCTTTATCCGCCCGCGCCGCAGCGTCCGTATCGCTGCGAGGCGTACGGCGATTACATCTTCATGGTGTCGCGGCTGACGCCGCTCAAGCGCGCCGATCTGCTCCTTCGCGCGCTCGCAACGCCGGCGGCGGGCGGCGTGCGCGCCGTCATCGCCGGCGACGGCGACGAACGTCCAGCGCTCGAGCGTCTCTCACGCGAGTTGGGCCTGGGCGCCCGCGTCAGGCTGCTACCGCGCCTGACGGACGAGGACCTGCTGGCGCACCTGTCACGCTGCCGCGCCGTGTGCTTTCCGCCATATCAGGAGGACTACGGGTTCGTCACCGTCGAAGCCTTCGCGTCGCGGAAAGCCGTCGTCACATGCACGGATTCCGGCGGTCCATCGGAGCTCGTCGCCGACGGCGTCGCGGGCCTGGTGACGGCCCCTTCGCCCGACGCGCTCGGCGCGGCGCTCGGCAGATTGACCGACGACCGCAATCTCGCCGAGCGGATGGGCGCCGCCGCGCACGACGCGGGCGCGAAATTGACGTGGACGAACACGATCGAACAATTGCTCGCAGTACAATAGCGTCGATTGGTCGGCCCAGCCGCCGCGACGACGAGCAGCCCTGAAAAGGGCTGCGCTACGACGGTCGGTGATCAGTCTTCGTAGCGCAGGGCTTCAGCCCTGCTCGTGATTCGCGCGATGGCCATCGTCACGGGCGTGACGGCCAGATGGCCCGACCCTGCGAGCGATATCGACATGCCCTACAACTCGGAACTCGAAGCCCGCCTCGCGAAACAGGTCACGAAGGCGATCACCGAACACAATCTGATCGAAGACGGCGACCGCGTCATGGTTGGACTGTCGGGGGGCAAGGACAGTTGGGCGCTGATCCAGGTCCTCGACGTCCTGCGGCGGCGCGCGCCGATCGATTTTTCCATCGTCGCCGTCAACATCGATTCCGGCTACGACGGGTATCAGCACGAGCTGCTCGTGGAGACGTGCGCGGCCCGTGGCTGGCAGGTGCACGTCGAGCACACGACGATCGGCGAGACGATCGAAGACGTGCTCGACGACGGCGCGACGCCGTGTTCGCTGTGCGCGCGCCTGCGGCGCGGCGCGCTGTACCGCCTCGCGGACACGGTCGGGGCGACCAAGATCGCGCTCGGCCATCACGCCGACGACTTCATCGAGACGCTGCTGCTCAATCTGTTCTTCGCGGGCACGCTCAAGGCGATGCCGGCGCGGCTGGTGTCCGACAACGGCCGTCACGTCGTCGTCCGGCCGCTCGTGTACGTCAGCGAGCGCGATGCGCGCGCCTACACACGCGAGTGCGGCCTGCCGATCATCGGCTGCTGCTGCCCGGCGTGCGGCGACCTGAGCCTGCAGCGACAGCGCGTCAAGCGCTTGATCGCCCAGCTCGAGGTCGAGCATCCGGACGTCAAAAGCTCGATGCTCCGCGCGCTCGGCAACGTCGTTCCCGGTCATCTCCTCGGCGTAAAGTCGGAGGCGCGGCACGGTCACGCGCCCGCAGGCGTGGGAAGAGAAGGCATCGCCGTCCCCGCGCGATTCCATCGCAAGTAAATCGCACCACGGAGTAAACAGAGATAACAGAGATCCACATGTATGATCTCTGTTACCTCTGTTGGCTCTGTGGTGAAAGGGAGGCCGATGAAAACAGCGAGACGGATTGCGGTCGTGTTGTGTGCGATGACGATCAGTGCGGCCAACGCGGTGGCGCAGCAGCGGCCGCTCGTGACGGAGGATCCCGAGACGATCGGATCGGGTCTCGTGCTGGTCGAAGGCGGCGTCGACTACGACCGCGATATTTTCTTTCCACTCTCAGGGCTGCACGGCAACCTGCTGAAACTGCCCACGCTCGGCGTCAGCTTCGGCATCAGCCCGATCGCGGAGCTGCAGATCGACGGCGGCCTGTACAACCGCCTTTCCGTGACGTCGCGCGACGCCGCACCGCTGACGGACCAGCTCACGTTCAGCGGCAACACCACCCACGACGTCGAGGACATCGTCGTCGCCACGAAGATCCGGGTGCTCGCGGAGTCTCCCGGTCGCCCCGCAATCGGTCTCCGGTTCGCGACGCGGCTGCCGAACTCCGGCAACGAGAGCGGTCTGGGGCTCGACACGACCGACTTTCACGTTCAGGGACTGTTCGGAAAGACCGTGCAATCGGTGCGGATCGTCGGCAACGTCGGGCTCGGCATCCTCGGCGATCCAACGCGCGGCGACAATCAGAACGACGTGCTCGATTACGGCGTGTCGGTCGCGCGCGCGGTGAGGACGGGCGTCGAGGTCGTGGGTGAGCTCAACGGGCGGTGGAGCACGCGCGGCGGCACCCCGCCGCCCGGAACGGAATCGCGCGGCACGATGCGTGTCGGTGGACGGATCACGCGGGGCACGGCCCGCATCGACGCCGGGGTGCTGCTGGGCATGACGTCGCGCGATCCGGGCGTCGGCTTTACCGTCGGGGCGACGTGGGTCTTCAAGGGCTTCACGCTGCCGTAGCGCGGCGTTTCACTTGATCTATAGTTACCCGCCAGCCTGTTCCCGTTCGTGATAGGACCACTTCATGCTTCTCACCCGCATCAGGTACAGATTGTTGTTTGGCGTCTTGTTCGCGGCGGCGCTGCCGGGCGTCGCGTCCGCACAGCGCGGCGGCGGTCCCACGGGGCCGCAGCCGACGACGAACATCGAACCGCTGCGCTTCCGCTACATGGGTCCGGCGCCGGCGGGGCGAATCGCGTCGGTCGCCGGCGTGCCCGGCGATCCGAACGTGTATTACCTCGGCTCCGCGTCGGGCGGCGTCTGGAAGTCAACCGACGGCGGGACGTCGTTTCTTCCGATCTTCGACGACCAGCCGGTCGCCGCGATCGGCAGCATCGCCGTGGCGGCGACGGATCCCAATACGGTCTGGGTCGGGACGGGCGAACCGTGGGTGATCCGCTACGTGGACGTGATGGGGGACGGCGTCTACAAGTCGACCGACGCGGGCGCGACCTGGAAGCACATGGGGCTGACCGAGACGGGACGGATCGCGCGCGTCGCGATTCATCCGTCGAATGCGAACATCGTGTACGTCTGCGCCGAGGGAAGACTCACGGGCCCGCAGCAGGAGCGCGGCGTCTTCAAATCGACCGACGGCGGCGCCACGTGGTCGCAGGTTCTGTTCGTCGATCAGAACACCGGCTGTTCGGGACTCTCGATCGATCAACACGATCCGAACACGCTCGTCGCCGGCACGTGGCAGGTCGAGCAGCACACGTGGGTCCAGCGCAGCGGGGGCCCGGGAAGCGGCGTTTACATCTCGCACGACGGCGGCGGCAAGTGGACGAAGGTCACCAGCGGGATGCCGAAGTCGCCGTTCGGCAAGGTTGACGTCGCGATCGCGCCGTCGGACTCGAGGCGGATCTACGCGCTCATCCAGACGGCGGATCAGGGCTCGCTGTGGCGCTCGGACGATGCCGGCGTCAGTTGGAGAACGGTGAGCTGGGATCGCTCGCTCATCGGCCGTGCGGGCTACTACATCCGCCTCGCCGTCAATCCGCAGAATCCCGACGACATCTTCATCTCGAGCAGCAGCTTTCACCGCTCGCAGGACGGGGGCAAGACGTTCAGCGGCAACGGCGGCGGTCCGTTCCCGTTCGCGCAGGGAGCGGCAGGCTGCGGCGACTGCCACGACATCTGGATCGATCCGAAAGATCCGGTGCGCTACGCGCTGACCGACGATGGCGGCGCGAACATCAACACGCGGCAGGGCATCGTCCGCGTGTCGCTGCCGAACGGGCAGATGTACCACGTGCACGTCGATAACCGCGTGCCGTACTGGATCTACAGCAACCGTCAGGACGACGGCACGATGCGCGGGCCGTCCACGAATTCCGAGCAGACGGCGAACGGCCGTCTGCCGGACGGCAGCCTGATGCCGACGTTGGCGGCGGGATTCGGCCGCGGCGGACGCGGCGGCGGCGCGCCCCCGGCGCCGGGCGCTCAGCCGGAATTCGGCGGCGGCGGTGGCGGCTTCGGCCGCGGCCGCGGCGCGGCGCCGCTGCAGTGGCAGCCGAATATCGGCGGCTGCGAGTCGGGATTCACGATTCCCGATCCGGTTGACGCGAACGTGGTCTACGCGAGCTGCTACGGCAACAAGGTGACGCGCTGGGACGCGCGGACCGGCACGGCGCGATCGATCGAGCCATGGATGGTGAGCCTCGACTCGCCGCCGAACGACGCGAAGTACCGCTGCCACTGGACCGCGCCGATGGCGATCGATCCGTTCGATCGCAACACGGTGCTCTACGGGTGTCAGCTCATTCTCAAGACGACCAACGGCGGGCAGTCCTGGACGGAGGCGAGCCCGGATCTTTCGACGAAGGATCCGTCGCGTGTCGTGTCGAACGGCGGACTCGTCGGCGACAACCTCGGCCAGTACAACGGCGAGGTCGTCTGGGACATCGAGTTCTCGAAGATCCAGAAGGGCCTGATCTGGGCCGGCACCAACGACGGCAAGCTGTGGTACTCGAAGGATGGCGGCGCCAACTGGAACGACGTCACGAAGAACTTCCGCGATCTGCCGGCATGGGGCACGTTCTCGCAGATATCGCCCTCGTCTTTTGATCCCGGCACGGTGTACGTCTCCGTCGATTTCCATTTGATGGACGATCGCAAGCCGTACATCTACAAGTCGACCGACTTCGGCGCGACGTGGAAGCGCATCAACGGCAATATTGCGACGGGGCATCCACTCGATTACGTCCTGTCGCTCGCCGAGAACCCGAACAAGAAGGGCATGCTCTTCGCCGGCACGGGCCACGCGTTCTACTACTCGATGGACGATGGCACCACGTGGACGAGGTTCAACACCGGCCTGCCGCCGGCGCCGGTCAGCTGGATCACGGTCGAACCCCGGTTCCACGACATCGTCGTGTCGACCTACGGCCGCGGCCTGTTCATCGCGCCGAATATCACGCTCCTCGAGCAGACGGGTCAGACGGCCATGCCGTCGGTGACGACGACGCAGGTGTTGACGTCGGCGCCGGTGATCCGGCTGGCGCGCGACGTGTTTCAGCAGGCGAACCGTCCGCACTTCACGCTCATGCTCGCGTCGGCGCCGTCCGCGCCGATTCAGCTGGAGGTGCTCGACGCGAGCGGCAAGGTGATTCGAACGGAACGGTTTGTCGGGCGTCAGGGACTGAACGGGATCAACTGGGATCTCCGCCACAACGGCCCGACGCTCGTCGCGCTGAAGACGACGCCGCCCGAGAACCCGCACATCTGGGAAGAGCCGCGGTTCCAGGGGACCGACACGCGCCGCATCACGCACTGGGGGATCACGCCGCAGACCGGCATTCCGCTCGCCGCGCCGGGCAAGTACGAAGCGCGCTTCACGGTTGACGGCCAGCAGTACTCCAAGGCGTTCGAAGTGTTGAATGACCCGGCGGTCGCGGCGTCGGTCGACGATCTGCAGACCTCGACGGCGATGCAGGTGCGCATCCGCGACGACATCACGCAGACGTCCGAGATGGTGAACCGGATGGAAGTGTGGCGAAAGCAGATCGAGGATCAGATCAAGGCGAACGCGGGCAAGGCGGACGTCACGAAGGCGCTCACCGATCTGAACAAGACGATCGTCGACACGGAGCTGAAGCTCGTGTCGCGATCGGAGATGCTCAGCGACGACAAGTACTTCCCGGAAGCGTACAAGGTGTACATGAACCTGATCTGGCTGAGCGGCGGCGTGGGGCAGGGCGCAAGCGACGAAGCGGGCAGCATCGATTACAAGCCCACCGAGACGCAGGCGCAGGTGCTCCAGGCGATCGAGAAGGATCTGGCGTCCGCGAAGGCCGGCTTCGAGAAGCTCCAGTCGACGGATCTTCCGGCGTTCAACAAGGCGATGGCGGGGAAAGTGCCGCCGATCGGCGACAAGCCGGTCGCGACGTCACCGCCGGGACTGTGACGTGGCGCCCGGCCTGACGGCAGATGCGTCCGCCCGCGCCGTGACGCGCCACTTGGCGGCGACGCTCGCGTATCGCGCCGCGAAGGTGCTCCGCGACGCGCCGCCGGACTTCGCGGGCGCGACGTTCGGCCCCTCGATGCGGCGTCCCGTCCAGATCGTCGCGCACCTCGCGGATCTGCTCGCGTGGGCGGTGAGTCTGGCGCGCGGAGACTACGTCTGGAAGGCCGAGGGGAGCGACGACTGGGACGTCGAGGTCGGCCGCTTCTTCGCGGGGCTCGCGGCGGTCGACCGTGCGCTGGCCGCCGACGGGCCGTTCCCCGGCTCGCTGGAGAAGTTGATCCAGGGCCCGCTCGCGGATGCGCTGACCCACGTCGGCCAGCTCGCCATGCTGCGCGGCATGGCCGGCGTTCCCGTGCGGCCCGAGAGTTACGCGCGCGCCGAGATCGTGGCCGGCCGCGTCGGCCGCGAACAGACGCCGCCCGGCGTCGAGTTCGACGGCGACGCGAGCGCCCGCTGATTCGCCATGAGTTCCGATAGGATGTAGACAAGCTACTCCCGTAAATATCAGAACCGGATCGAGCTGCTGCAGGGCACGCTCGACCTCCTCATCCTTCAGACGCTGCAGTGGGGGCCGCGGCACGGCTACGGGATCGCGCAGGCGATCCGCGCCGGCTCCGGCGAGGTGCTGCAGGTCGACACCGGATCGCTCTATCCCGCGCTCCACCGCCTCGAGAAGCAGGGGTGGATCGCGGCGGAGTGGAAGGTCTCGGAGAAGAAGCAGCGGACGCGCGAGTACCGGCTGACGCGGACCGGCCGCGCGCAACTGCTGTCCGAGCGGTCGCGCTGGGAGCAGATCGTCGAGGCGATCACGGGCGTGCTCCGGCCGGCGCGCGCGGGAGGGAAGATATGACGCGGCCCGTCGAATGCCGAATGCCGAATGCCGAATGCCGAAAAAGCGATTGTTTTTGGCATTTGGCATTACCGGCTCTGTTCTCTCTGTTGACTCTGTGGAGAGTTATTCCTCCTGTCGTGAGTCATTCCTCGTCTATCTCGTAGAATCGATCGATCTCGGCTATCTCCTGCGCCGCGCGTGACGGCGTCCAGCCGAGCGCGTCGCCGGCGATGCCGGCGGCGGCCTGCACGACGGCCGATCCGGGATGACTCCCGGATCCCAGGCCGGTCCTTCTGATCACGACGTCCGCCAGCGTGTGCGCCATCTCGTGACGGATGGCGTGGACCACTTCGGCGCCGACGTTGGGCAATCCGGCGGTGAGCGGCGCCCGCCATGCGGATTGTTCGGCCATCAGCTTGATGATCGGGACGCACCGCTCGCCATAGACGCCAATCAGGTGGCGGATCGTCGGCGGCGCGAGCTCGAGGTGCACGGCGCGCGCGGTCTCGATCGCGAGCGCCTCGTGATCCGCGATGCCGGCGCCCGGCATCGGCTGGCGATCCGTCCGAGACGGCGGGACGCGCTTGCCGATCCGCCGCGCCGCGCGGGAAACAACCCGCGCCGCGACGCCGCGTGCCGTCGTGAACTTGACCCCGACGACCGTCATCGCGCCCGCCGCGCCGTCTGTCGTGTGATCCAGGATCTGCGGAGCGGGCAGGAGCTCCGGCGTCCCGCCGCGCCCGTCGACGGCGGGCACGATCCCGCGATGCACGAGCGTGACGTCGTCCATCGTGAGCTGCAGCGCCGGAAACGCGGCATTTGCGTCGGCGACGAATGTCTCCACCTCGGACCGCAGCACGCGCGTGTCGCCGGGTTCGCGGAAAGTGGAAGACTGGCTCGTCCCGACGAGCGCGCGTCCCCGCCATGGCACGAGCGTCAGCATGCGGCCGGTCGCGTCGGGCGCCGCGAGCGCGATGTCGCTCGCCGGTTTGCGCGTGACCAGATTCATGGCCTTGAGCAGGCGCATCGGCCGGTTCACCCCGAAGCCGCGCATGATCTCGCCCGCGCGCGCGCCGGCGGCGTTGATCGTCAGCGCCGCACGGACGTCGCACTCCTCGCCGCTCAGCCGATCGCGGACGCGCATGCCCGCGATGCGGCCCGCCTCGCGCAGCGCCGCGGTCGCCTCGGCGTAGTTCGCGACGTCGGCGCCGTGCGCGTCGGCGGATTCCGCGAACGCGAGCGTCAGCCGATCCGCTTCGACGATCTGGTAGTCGTACCACATCGCGCCGCCGGTCAGGCCGTCCCGGGAGATGCCGGGGAAGAGCTTCAGCGTCGCCGCACGCGACACCAGGCGTGCGGGAGGCAGGTGCAATTCCGGCTCGATGCCGTCGTTGCGATGCCGGGCCAGCCACCCATCGAGCTTGAATCCGGCGCGCAGCGCGAGCCGGCTCTTCACGAGCGAGCGATACGTGCCGACGATGAAGGGCAACGGACGGAGGAGGCGAGGGGCGATGCGGGCCAGCGCGCGCCGTTCGCGGATCGACTGCCGCGCGCGGCCGAGATGGCCGGTCGAGAGCGAGCGCAGCCCGCCGTGGGCTGTCTTCTGATGATTGAAGGAGACGCCGCTGCCGAAATCGGCGGCCTCGACGAGCGCGACGCGCAATCCGCGGCTCGCGGCGTCGGCCGCGATCGCGAGGCCGTACACGCCGCCGCCGATCACGAGGAGATCGTGATCCCCTTCCGAGAGCACGGAGAGATCTCGCGAGCGCATCGAGTTCCGGTCATTTAACCACAGAGATCACGGAGAACACAGAGGTCGCCGATCGAAGAAGCAATCAACATGGCTCTCTGTGAACTCGGCGATCTCTGTGGTGAAATAGCGCAGTGTCAGGCGAGCAAACCGATCGCGTCCGCGAATACTGGAATCAGCACATCCACGACCTCGAGATCACGAAGCATCCGGTCGGCACGCCGGGCTTCTTCGCCGATCTCGACCAGTACCACTTCGAGAAGCTGCATCACCTGCTGCGCCTCGTGGATTTCAACGGCTATCGCGGCAGGCGCGTGCTCGACGTCGGGTGCGGCGCCGGCACGGATCTCATCCGATTCGCGCGTGGCGGCGCCGTGGTGACCGGCGTCGATCTCGCCGCCTCCGCCGTCGCGCTCGCGAAGCAGAACTTCGCTCAGCAACGGCTTCAGGCGGACCTGCGCGAGGCGGACGGCGAGCGCCTGCCGTTCGCGGACGCGAGCTTCGATCTCGTCTACGCGCACGGCGTCGTCCAGTACACCGCCGACGATCGCGCGCTCGTCGGCGAGTGCCGCCGCGTGCTGAAGCCTGGCGGCGAGGCGGTGTTTCAGGTTTACAACCGCATGTCGTGGCTCAGTGCGCTCTCGAAGCTGATGAAGGTCCCTCTCGAGCACGAAGATGCGCCGGTGCTGCGCCAGTACACCGCCCGCGAATTTCGCGATTTGCTGAACGGCTTTCACGACGTCCGCATCGTCGAGGAACGCTTTCCGGTGAAGTCCCGGCTGCACGGCGGCTGGAAGGGGACGCTGTTCAACACGTTCTTCGTCGGGACGTTCAACGCGCTGCCGCGTCCGCTCGTGCGCAGGTTCGGGTGGCATCTTCTGGCGTTCTGCAAGAAAGCGCCTGCAGCCCAGCCTGGAGGGAAATAATGCGCGCGAGGTGTCGTGTAGGGGGTCCGCGGGGCGAAGCCCCCGGATCGAATAAATGAGACTCGTCAAGGCGCACGCGTACGGCAACGACTTTCTGCTCGCGGAGGAGCAGGAGCTCGCCGGCGCCGACGCGGCGCCGCTGGCGCGGCGGCTGTGCGATCGGCACCGCGGCATCGGCGCCGACGGCCTGATGGTGTTCAGCCAGAGCCCGCGGGGTGCCTCGATGCGGCTGCTGAATGCCGACGGCAGCCCCTCGGAGATCTCCGGCAACGGCGTACGGTGCCTGGCCGCGTGGCTCGCGCGCGAGCGCACGCTGCGTCCCGGCGCCTGCGTGACGATCGACACCATCGCGGGGGCGAAACGGCTCGATCTGCTGGAGGAACACGGCGCGCGCCTGACGTTCCGCGCGGCGATGGGTCCGCCCGAAGCGCTGACCCGGCGCACGCTCGACGTCGATTCACGCCCGATCGACGTCGTCACGCTGCGCGTCGGCAACCCGCAATGTGTCGTGCTCGGCGAAGTGACGGAGCAGCGGCTGCATGCGGTCGCCTCGAAGCTCTCCGTGCATCCCGCGTTTCCCGAAGGCACGAACGTGGAGCTGGCGTCCGTCGAAGCGCCGGATCGCGTCCGCATCCTGATCTGGGAACGCGGCGTGGGCCCCACCGAAGCGTCGGGGACGGGGGCGTGCGCGGCCGCGGTTGCCGCCGCCGCGTATGGCGGCGCCGCGCGCGACGTTCAGATCGTCTCGCCCGGCGGCACGCAGCGCGTCGAGTGGCTCGCCGACGGGTTGTATCTGACGGGATGGGCGGAAGTGATCGCGACGGTCCAGTGGCTGGCGTCGTGATCAGCGCTTGCGGCGGACGACGCGCGCCGGCGCGGTGTCCAGCGCCTTGATCGCCGCGTCGATGCGGCCGGTCTGTCCGGCGACGGCGTCGCCCGCCGCCTTGTAGTCTCCCTTCGCGAGCGATGTGCCCGCTTCTTGCAAGGCGTTTCGGGCGTCCTGTTCGGCCGCGCGCGCGCCGTGCAGATCGCGCGGCGCCACGCGCGCCGCTTCGGCCGCCTTGATCTTCGCGTCGAGCCGTTTCACCTCGGACGAGAGCGCGATGATGCTCGATTCGGCCTTGCTGCGTGCCGCCGCCTTGCCGTCGGCGGCGGCGCGGGCCGCGTCCTGCGCCCGCTCGCGCGCGTCGAGCGCGTAGCTGAGCGCCTGACGGTAGTCGCGTTGATCGACGGCGTCGTGCGCTTTCTGCAACGAGGATGCGGCCGCGGAGTACTCGTCTTTCGCGTACTGCTCCGCGCCCGCCGCGCGGGCCGCGTCGATCGCGCCCTGCGCCTGATTGAGTTCTTTCTGCGGCGGCTCCGAACACGCTGCTGTGAGGATCACAGGAAGGATCAGCAGCAGGCGGCGCATCGCCGGAAGTATAGCAGTTATGGTGTACGATGAAGACCGTTGCGGTGCACGATCGGCCGCGTGAAAAGCTCGAGCGCGTCGGCGTATCCGCGGTCGGCGACAACGAGCTGCTGGCGATCGTGCTGGGTCACGGCGCGGCGCGTGCGAGCGTGTTGGAGCTGGCGAACCTCGTGCTCGATGCCGCGGGCGGTCTCCACGGTCTCGCGCGCGCGACGCCCGACGATCTTCGCCGCATTCCCGGGATCGGGCGCGCCCGCGCGGCGCAGCTCCTCGCGGCGATCGAGGCGGGACGGCGGACGCTGGTGCGCGGCCGCCGCGATCGCGCGCAGATGCTGTGCGCGCGCGACGTCGCGGAGCTGGTCATCCCGCAGTTCGGGACGCGCCCCGTCGAGCAGTTCGGCGTCGTCCTGCTCGACACGAAGCATCGCGTCCTGCGGGTCAGCATCGTGTCGGTTGGCACGCTCGACGCCAGCGTGGTGCATCCCCGCGAGGTGTTCCGCGAAGCGATCGGCGGCGGCGCCGCCGCGATCGTTCTCTTTCACAACCATCCGTCGGGAGATCCGCGGCCGAGTGAAGAGGACGTGCGGCTCACGAAGCGGCTCCTGGCCGCGGGACAACTGATGGGGATCGACGTGCTCGATCACGTCATCATCTCCGAGACGCGGTACTACAGCATGAAGGAAACGCGCACCCTCGACGAGTGATGCTCTACTTCGATTGTTTCTCGGGCGCGTCCGGCGACATGGTGCTCGGGGCGCTGCTGGATCTCGGGCTGCCGCTCGACGCGCTGAAGAGTGCCCTCGGAAGCCTCGCGATCGAGTACGGCGAGGTGACGGCGGAGCGCGTCTCGCGCGCGGGTGTCGCCGCGACGAAGTTCAAACTGGTCGAGCGGGCGAACGCCGCGGCGGATCACGGCCACGATCGCCACGATCACGCCGGCCACCAGCACCACGATCACGCCGGCCACCACCACGATCATCACCATTCGTTGTCCGAAATCGCAGCCGCGATCCGGCGCTCGGCGCTGTCCGCGGAAGGAAAGGACCGGGCGATTCATCTGTTCCAGCGTCTCGCGGAGGCCGAGGCGGCGATTCATCAGATCCCCGTCGAGCGCGTGCATCTTCACGAAGTCGGGGCGCTCGACTCCATCGTGGACATCGTCGGCGCGGTCTACGGATTCGAGTGGTTCGGGATCGACGACATCGCGGCGTCGCCGCTGAACGTCGGCGGCGGGATGGTGAAGTGCGCGCACGGGACGTTCCCGGTGCCGGCGCCGGCGACGGCGGCGCTGCTCAAGGGGACGCCGGTGTACTCGACCGGCGTCCAGATGGAACTCGTGACGCCGACGGGCGCGTTGCTGATCACCGGCTACGCGCGAGAATTCGGCCCGCTGCCCGCGATGACGATGGACGCCGTCGGCTACGGGGCCGGCGATCGCGATCTGAAGGACACGCCGAACGTGCTGCGCGTCCTGCGCGGCGAACGGAGCGCCGCCGCCGCCGATGAGCGCCTCGTGGCGCTCGAATGCGAGATCGACGACATGAACCCGCAGCTGTTCGGCCCGCTGATGGACGGCCTCTACGCCGCGGGCGCGCTCGACGTGTTCTACACCGCCGTGATGATGAAGAAGAACCGGCCCGGGACGCTCGTCACCGTCCTCGCGCGCCCGGACCGGCGCGATGCCATCGTCGACCGTCTGTTCCGCGAATCCACCACGATCGGCGTCCGGTACCGCGACCTGCACCGCGCCCGGCTCGACCGCGTCATGGAAACCGTCGAGACGCCGTACGGCGCGGTGCGCTTCAAAGTCGCCCGGCGCGGCAACGAAATCCTGAACGCGTCCCCCGAGTTCGACGACTGCGTGCGCCTTGCCGCGGAACGGGGCGTGCCGATCAAAGACGTGCAGGCGGCGGCCATCAAAGCCCGCGAACAGCCGCCGAGCTCACGGCGTTGACCGTGCAAATGCGAAAGCTCCGCCCCGAAAGGATATTGACATGACGAAGCGCCTGGCAGCTCTCACGGTCCTCGGAGTCACGCTCTCAGTCCTTCCCGTCTCTGCGCAGCCGTTGACGCGGCAGGAACGGGACTCGTTGGTGCAGCACCTGGAGCAGACGCGACAGGCGTTCCTCCAGTCGATTTCGGGGCTGTCGGACGCGCAGTGGACGTTCAAAGCAGGTCCGGACCGCTGGTCGATTGCGGAGGTTGCCGAACACATCGCGATCAGCGAAACGACCATATTTCAGCTCGTGACGGACAAAATGCTGACGGGTCCGGCGATCCCGCCGAATCCGACTCCGGTCTCCGACGAGAAATTGCTGGCGTCGCTGCTGGATCGCAGCACGAAGTTCCAGGCGCCGGAAATGCTCAAGCCGACGAACCGCTGGGCAACTCGTGAGGCGCTCACGAAAGACTTCCTCGCCGCGCGCGACAAAACCATCACGTACGTGAAAACGACGACGGACGATCTGCACGGCCACGGCGGACCCCACCCGGTGTTCAAGATGCTGGACGGCTATCAGTGGGTTCTGTTGATTTCCGGACACTCGGCGCGTCATACCGCGCAGATCGAGGAAGTGAAGGCGAGCCCCGGATATCCCGCCAGGTAAGGCGGCCCACAGCGCGCGCACTGTTGACACGGCTGATCGTCTCCCGGACGCTCCACGGCATAGAATTGTTTGGATGTCCCGCTTCTACATCACGACAGCCATCGACTACGTCAACAGCCGGCCGCACCTGGGCACCGCGTACGAGAAGATCGCGGCGGACGTGATCGCCCGCTACAAGCGGCTGGCCGGGTGCGAGACGTTGTTCGTGATGGGCAACGACGAGCATTCCCAGAACGTGTACCGGAAGGCGCGCGAGGAGGGGCTCGATCCGCTCGCGTACTGCGATCGGATGGAGCGCGAGTTCCGTCAGGTGTGGGATCGGCTCGACGTCTCGTACGACGACTTCATCAGGACAACGCAGCCGCGGCATCGGACGGCGGTCCAGGAGCTCGTGCGCCGCATCGTCGCCGCGGGGGACGTCTACGAAGGATTCTACGAGGGCTGGTACTGCGTCGGCTGCGAGGCGTTCAAGCAGGACAAAGACCTCGTTGACGGCAAGTGTCCGCTGCACAGCACGGTCGAGTGGATCCGGGAGAAGAACCATTTCTTCAAATTGTCGGCGTATCGCGACGCGTTGCTCGCGCATTTTTCAGCGCACCCGGAGTTCCTGGTGCCGGACGTCCGCCGGAACGAGATCCTGCGGCTGCTCGAGGCGGGGCTCGAGGACATCTCGATCAGCCGCGCGGGCCAGGCCTGGGGGATCCCGCTGCCGCACGATCCGGGCAGCGTCACCTACGTCTGGTTCGACGCGTTGATCAACTACATCTCCGCGGTCGGCTTTGGCGAGGACGACGGGAAGTTCAAGCGGTGGTGGCCGGCGGACGTGCACGTCATCGGCAAGGACATCACGCGCTTCCACGCGGTGATCTGGCCCGCGATGCTGATGAGCGCGAAGCTGCCGGTTCCGA
Organism: Acidobacteriota bacterium; assembly: GCA_003223835.1. Lineage (GTDB taxonomy): Bacteria > Acidobacteriota > Vicinamibacteria > Vicinamibacterales > 2-12-FULL-66-21 > Gp6-AA38. The sequence continues at coordinate 18,914 of QHWR01000105.1, forward strand.
AACAGATCTTCGGCCACGGGTTCATGACGGTGGACGGCCAGCGCATGAGCAAGTCGTTGGGGACCGCGATCGATCCCGCCGAAGCGGCAGCGCGGTTCGGGCCGGATCCGCTGCGGCTGTATGTCGTCAAAGCAGCGACGTTCGGGTCCGACCTCGATTTCTCGTGGCAGCGGTTCCAGGAACGCTACAACGCGGACCTGGCGAACAATCTCGGCAACCTCGTCAGCCGCATCGCGGCGATGGCCGAGAAATATCGCGGCGGACGGCTGAAAGGCGCGGAGACGCCGGGACAGCTCGCGGTCATCGCGACGTCGGCGCTCCGGACGTACGCGGAACGCATGGACGCGTTCGCGCTGGAGGACGGCGTCGCCGCCGCCTTCCGCATCGTTGACGCCGCGAACGAATACATCGCCGAAACCGAGCCGTGGGCGCTCGCGCGCGACGAACGGCGCGCGGATCATCTGAGCCAGGTGCTGTTCGACGTCGCGGAAGCGGTGCGCGTCGCGGCCATCCTGCTGCTGCCCGTGATGCCGAAGTCGGCCGCCGAGGTCCTCCGCCGCGTCGGCGAACCGGCACGCGCCGATCGCCTCGCTCTTGCCGATGCGAACTGGCGCGCTGAGGGGGAGCGGACGATCCTGAAAGGGGACGCGATGTGGCCGCGCGCCGAGGCGACGAGTAGGCCCGACCTTCCGCCTTCGCACGAGGCTTCGGCGGACCATCGTAGCCCTGGCGGAGGTGGTCAGGTCGGGCGTGCCGCGGACGACCCCGTTGCTACAAAGAGGAGCAACAGCGTGACAAACGAACCGAAAGACATCGCTGCGCCGGCGCAGCCGGCGGCAACGTCCGCGCAGCCGGCGGCGGCAGCCGGCGGAGACCGCATCACGATCGACGACTTCATGAAGATCGACCTCCGCGTCGCCAAAGTCCTGGCCGCCGAGAAGGTTCCGAACTCCCGCAAGCTGATGAAGCTGCAGATCGACGTCGGCGTCGAGCAACGGACGCTCGTCGCCGGCATCGCGGAGGCGTACGAGCCGGAGCAGCTCGTCGGACGGACCGTCGGGATCGTGTTCAACCTGAAGCCGGCGAAGCTGATGGGCGTCGAGTCGAACGGGATGATTCTGGCCGCGAGCCCCGACGGAGGGAAACCCGTCCTCGTCTCGTTCGACGCCGACGTGGCGCCCGGATCGCGGATTCGATAATGCGAACGAGCGAGCGCAGCGAAGCGAGCCACGAGCCCGGAGCGGGGCTTGGGGCCCCGCGCCCCCCGACTAAATGATCGATTCCCATTGTCACCTCGCGGACGAGGCGTTCGTCCCCGACCTCGACGAGGTGATCGCGCGAGCGCAGGCGGCGGGGCTGACGGCGGCGTTGTGCATCCTCTCGTCGGACGATGCGCCGGAGGCGGCGCGCGCGGAGCGGGTAAGAGAAAGGTGGGACGCGGTCAGATTCGCGACCGGCGTCCACCCGCATCGCGCAGGAGCCTTCGCAGGCCGGCCGGCGGGCGCCGCGGCCGAGGCGCGGCGCCGCGGACAGGCATTCGGGTCGTGCGCCGTCGGCGAGATCGGCCTCGACTACCACTACGATTTCGCGCCGCGCGACGTGCAGCGCGAAGTGTTCTCGCTCCAGGTCGCGCTGGCGCTGGAGCTGGACCAGCCGGTCATCATTCACACGCGCGACGCGACCGACGATACGTTCGCGATCCTGCGCGACGCCGGGGGCGGCCGGTTGCGCGGCGTCTTCCACTGCTTCACCGGCGACGCCGCGATGGCGCGCCGCGCGCTCGACCTCGGCTTCTACGTCTCGTTTGCGGGCATCGTCACGTTTCCGCGTGCGCCCGAGCTGCGCGAGGCGGCCCGCATCGTTCCCGCGGACCGCCTGTTGACCGAGACCGACAGCCCGTATCTGGCCCCGGTGCCGTTCCGCGGTAGACGCAACGAGCCGGCGCACGTGGCGCGCGTCGTGGACGTGCTGGCCGATCTGCGCGGCGAGCCGCGCGACGGGCTGGCCGAGCGGACCGCACACAATTTCGTCGACTTGTTCGGGCCAAGTTCACGCAGCAGAACGGCTTAGCGCGTTGACACCCCGCGCGAAACTCCAGTATTGTGGGTCAACACTCTCTTGAGCGACACCGCGCAGCGAGCCCCCGTGACCGCCGACCTGGCGGCGATCTTCGAACCGATCCGCCAGGATCTGGACGCCGTCGAGCAGGAATTCATCCGTCACATTCAGTCGCGCGTGGCGCTGATTCCCGAGATGGGGCGCTACATCCAGAACAGCGGCGGCAAGCGCGTACGGCCCGCCGTGCTGCTGATGGCGGCGCGGCTCGCGGGTTACCGCGGCGATCGCGCGGTGCTCTACGCCTCGGTGGTCGAGTTCATCCATACCGCGACGCTCGTGCACGACGACATCATCGACGGCGCGGATCTCCGGCGCGGACGCCTGGCCGTCCACTCGCGCTGGGGCAACGACATCACCGTCCTGCTCGGCGACTACCTGTACATCAAGTCGATGGCGATGGCGCTCACGCAGGATTCGCTGGAGATCATCCGGCTCCTCTGCGACGTCACGCTGCGGATGATCGAAGGGGAGCTGTATCAGCTCACCAAGACCGGCGACGTGGACATCAGCGAGGACGAGCATTTCGAGATCATCCGCCGCAAGACCGCGTATCTCTTCGGCGGGTGCGCGCAGATCGGGGGCCTGCTCGGCAGCGTGACGAAGGAACAGGAGCTGGCGCTCCGCGAATTCGGGTTCAACCTCGGCGTCGCGTTTCAGCTCGTGGACGACCTGCTCGACTATACGGCCGACGAGTCGGCGCTCGGCAAGCCGGTCGGCGGCGACCTGCGTGAAGGAAAGGTGACGCTTCCGATCATCCTGCTGCTGCAGCGCGGCGGCGCCGAAGCGGATCGCCTGATCCGGTCGGTCGTCGCCGAGCGGACGGTGTCGACCGAGCAGTGGCGCGACATCGTCCGGCTGCTGCGCGAGCACGGCGCCGACGACCACGCGTACTCGCGCGCGGTGGAATACGCGACGCAGGCGAAGACCGCGCTCGACGTGTTTCCCCCCAGCCGCGAGCGCGACGCGCTGGTCGCGCTCTGCGGTTACGTGCTCTCGAGAGATCGATAGGCTTTGGGCTTTGGGGCCCGAAGTCTCATTCCCGTGACGTCTCTGTCTATTTCCCCCATCACCGTCACGATCGTCGAAGGCGACATCACCGTACAGGACGTCGAGGCGATCGTCAACGCCGCGAACAACATGTTGTGGATGGGGAGCGGCGTAGCCGGCGCAATCAGGAAGCGCGGCGGGTCGGCGATCGAGCGGGAAGCGATGGCGCAGGGACCGATCGCCAAAGGGGAATCGGTCGTCACGTCGGCCGGCACGCTGCCGATGCGCTGCGTGATTCATGCGGCGGTGATGGGCGTGACGCTCCGGACGAACGCCGATCTGATCGGCCGCGCGACCCGCAGCGCGCTCGAACGCGCGCGCGAGCGCCATCTCTCGTCGATCGCGTTTCCCGCGCTCGGCACCGGCGTCGGCGGCTTTCCCATCGGCGAATGCGCAAACGTGATGCTGCAGGCCGTCCGCGACCACGTGGCGTCCGGCGAGACGCCGTTGCGTGAGGTGCGCTTCGTCCTGTTCGGACGGGAAGCCTACGAGACATTCGCAGCTGCGATTGCGAATGGGCTTTAGACTTTGGACTTTGGGCAGCCTAAAGCCAACGTGAGCATCGATCCGCTTTCACGCATCAACGCCCTGCGCGAGCAGATCCGCCACCACGAAGAGCGCTACTACATCCACAACGCGCCTGAAATCGCCGACGAAGAATTCGATCGCCTCCTGCACGAGCTGGAGCGGCTCGAGGCGGAGTATCCCGACCTCGTCACGCCCGATTCTCCGACGCAGCGCGTCGCGGGACGGCCCGTCGAGGGGTTCGAGACCGTCGAGCACCTCGTCCCGATGCTCAGTCTCGACAACGCGTACAACGACGACGAGCTTCGCGCGTTCGACGAGCGCGTCCGAAAGGGCGCGGGTGCCGGCGATCGGCCTGTGGCCTACGTCGCCGAGCTGAAAATCGACGGCCTGAGCATCGCGCTGACCTACGAGGGCGGACGGCTCGTGCGAGGCGCGACGCGCGGGGACGGCGTCCGGGGCGAGGACGTCACCGCCAACGTCCGTACGATCCGCGCGATCCCGCTGGCGCTTCGCGGCGGTCCCTCCGCGCGCGTCGAAGTGCGCGGCGAGGTGTATCTGCCCCGGGCGTCATTCGAGCGCATGAACCGCGAGCGCGAGGACGCGGGCGAGCCGCTGTTCGCGAACCCGCGCAATGCCGCGGCCGGGACGATGAGAAATCTGGTTCCAGCGCTGGTGGCGAAGCGGAATCTGAATGCGTATACGTACCAGCTGGTGGCCGAACACCGGGGTGTCTCGTCAGACGCTCGACCTGACCGCCTTCGCCAAGGCTACGGCGAGTCCGCCGAAACTTCAGCGGCGGCGGACGGTCGGGCCTTCCCGTCCCACGCGGAAACATTGACGGCCATGGCTGCGTGGGGCTTGCCCGTCGAGCGGCACTGGAAGGCGTGCGCGACCATCGACGACGTGATCGCGTTCTGCGCCGAATGGGCGGAGAAACGCGCTGCGCTCGACTTCGAGACGGACGGGGTCGTCGTGAAAGTCGACGACCTCGCACTGCGCGAGCGGCTCGGGACGACCGCGAAGTTTCCACGGTGGGCGACGGCGTTCAAGTTCCCGGCACAACAGGCGCATACGAAGATTAAGAGAATCGACGTCAACGTCGGACGCACCGGCGCGGTCACGCCGTATGCGGTCCTCGAGCCGGTCTTCCTTGCGGGCTCCACGATCTCGATGGCCACGCTGCACAACGCCGAGGACATCGCGCGCAAGGATATCCGCGCGCGCGACACGGTCGTCATCGAGAAAGCGGGCGACGTCATCCCGCGGGTGATCGCGCCGGTGCTCAGCCTGCGTCCTGATGACTCGGAGCCGTGGTCGATGCCCGCGGCGTGTCCGGTGTGCGGAAGCACGCTGCGGCGCGACGAGGAAGAAGTGGTGTGGCGGTGCGAGAACACGTCCTGCCCGGCGCGGCTGCGGCGCAGCCTCGAGCACTTCGCGTCGCGTTCGGCGATGAACATCGAAGGGCTGGGCGAGTCGCTCGTCGATCAGCTGATCGAGCAGGGGCTCGTGCACGACTTCGCGGACCTTTATCACCTCGAGGCGGCCGCGCTCGAGAACCTCGTCGTCGCGCCGCGCGAGCCGCGGTCCGACCGCGCCGTCCCGCGCAAGCTGGGAAAGGTCGGACGCAACGTGGTCGCGCAGATCGAGCGGAGCAAGCAGAACGACCTGTCCCGGCTGATTTACGCGCTCGGCATCCGCCACGTCGGCGAGAAGGCGGCGGCCACCGTCGCGCGCCATCTGCGCACGATGGCGCGCGTGCTCGATGCCTCCCTCGAAGAGCTGCAGAGGGTGCCGGACGTCGGCCCCGTCGTCGCGGACTCGATCCGCAAGTTTGCCGAGGAATCCCATAACCGCGCACTGATCGCCAAGCTCGAGCAGGCAGGCGTGAACCTTCGCAGCCTCCAGCCGGAGCCGGCGGAAGACGTCCCGGGACCGCTGGCCGGAAAGACGTTCGTGCTCACCGGGACGCTGGCGTCGATGACGCGCGAGGCGGCCGAGGCGGCCATCGCGGCGCGCGGCGCCAAAGTTTCGAGTTCGGTCAGCCGAAAAACGAGTTACGTCGTGGTGGGCGAGGAGGCGGGCAGCAAGCTGGAGAAAGCGCAGAAACTCGGCGTCCCGACGCTCACCGAGGACGAATTCAAGGACCTTATAATGAAGGCTGGTAGCTGGAAGCTGGAAGCTGGAAGCTGATTCTATGCGCCGCTTCACGATCGTCACGGTGCTGCTGACCGCCACGGTGTCGTTCCTGGTGGGGATCATCCTCGCCGGCGGCGTCTCGCCCGTGGTGTCCGTCAGTTCCGCGCCGCCGGTCCTGCAGGCGCGCGCCACGAAGGCATCGGCGATCGAGCCGACGGGCGCCGTCAACTTCGCCGACGTCGCCGAGCGCATCAACCCGTCGGTCGTGAACATCGACGCCGCGTCGCGCGGCGGGCGCGAGAACCGCCGCCAGCGTCGCGACGATCTGTTCGACGGGCCGCCGCGCGAGATGGACACGCCGCGCCAGGGATCGGGCAGCGGGTTCATCATCGACAAGGACGGCTTCATCCTCACGAACTATCACGTGATCGAGGAGGCGGACCGCATCACCGTCACGCTGGCCGACGGCCGGACGTTCAAGGGGCAGGTGATCGGGACCGATCCCGCGATCGACGTCGCGCTGGTGCGCTTGCCGGGTGTCACGGGACTGGTGGCGGCGCCGCTCGGCGACTCGAACGGCCTGCGCGTCGGCGAGTGGGTCTGCGCGATCGGCAACCCGCTCGGCTACGTCCACTCGGTGACCGTCGGGGTCGTCAGCTTCATCGGCCGCAAGCTGTTCGACGCAAGCCTCGACGACTACATCCAGACGGACGCCGCGATCAACTTCGGCAACAGCGGCGGTCCGCTGATCAACGCGCGCGGCGAGGTGATCGGGATCAACTCCGCGATCAGCTCGCGCGCGAGCAACATCGGGTTCGCGGTGCCGATCAACCAGGCGGTCGCGATCCTGCCGCAGCTCAAGACGCACGGCCGCGTCTCGCGCGGGTTCATCGGCGTCATGCTCACGGACGTCACCGCCGATCTGCAGCGCTCGCTGCGGCTGCCGGTGTCGAGGGGGGCGCTCGTGCAGGACATCACGCCGGATTCGCCGGCGGAGCGCGCGGGCATCCGGCCCTATGACGTCATCACCCAGGTGGACGGCCGCGACGTGTGGACGAACGAGGAGCTGATCCGCGACGTGTCCGGACGCCTGCCGGGGACGATCGCGCGCCTGCAGGTGCTGCGCGAAGGGCGGCGCGAGGTCGTGCCCGTCAAGCTGACGGAGCGTCCGCTCCGCGACGAGGTCAAGCCGGACGCGCTCGGGCTGCCGGGCGGCCGTCCCGCCCTTCCGGCGTCCCCCGACAGCGACATGCCGCTCGGCCTGACGGTCCGCGAGCTGGACGCCGGCTTCGCGCGCCGCCTCGAAGTCCCCGACACCGTGCACGGCGTCGTCGTCGCGCGCGTCGATCCCGCGGGGGCCGCGTTCATCCCCTCGATCCGGCGCGGGTTCATCATCATGGAGATCAACCGCCAGCCGGTGCGATCGGTCGCGGAATACCAGCGCCTGATCGCGGCCGTGCGTCCCGGCGACGCGCTGGCGTTCTACGGGTACGACGCGACGCTCGGCCAGCGCACCTTCCTCACCGCGACGGTGGATCAGTCTCGATGAAAGCGCGCATTCTCGTCGTCGACGACGAGGCGGAGATCCGCCGATCGGTCCGCATGATTCTGGAGTACGAAGGCTACGACGTGCTGGAGGCGTCGAGCGGGCCGGAAGGCATCGCGATGATCGAGCGCGACACGCCGGACCTTGTCTTCCTCGACATCAAGATGCCCGGCCTCGACGGGCTCGAAGCGCTCCAGAAGATCCGTCAGACGAACGAGACGCTGCCGGTCGTGATCATCTCCGGCCACGGCACGGTCAGCACGGCGGTCGAGGCGACGAAGCTCGGCGCGTTCGACTTCATCGAGAAGCCGCTCGCGAGCGAGCGGGTGCTCGTCACGATCCGCAACGCGCTCGACTCGACGCGGCTGCAGGACGAGAACCGCACGCTCAAGCGGGCGGCGGAATCCCGCCACCAGATGGTCGGCGAGAGCGCGGCGCTGCGCCAGGTGTGGGACGCGATCAAGCGCGCGGCGCCGACCAACGCGACCGTCCTGCTGCTGGGGGAGAGCGGCGTCGGCAAGGAATTGATCGCGCGTGCGATCCATCGCAACAGCCTGCGCAGCCGTGAACGGTTCGTCCAGGTGAACTGCGCCGCCATTCCGGAGGAGCTGATCGAGTCGGAGCTGTTCGGGCACGAGAAGGGCTCGTTCACCGGCGCGACCGAAAAGCAGATCGGCAAGTTCGAGCAAGGGGACCGCGGGACGATCTTCCTCGACGAAATCGGCGACATGAGCGCGAAGACGCAGGCCAAGGTGCTGCGCGTCCTGCAGGAGGGGGAAGTCGAGCGGCTCGGATCGGCGCGCACGATCAAGGTCGACGTCCGGGTGATCGCGGCGACGAACAAAGATCTCGAGTCGGAGCTCGAAAAAGGGAACTTCCGCGAGGATCTGTATTTCCGGTTGAGCGTGATCCCGATCCGCGTGCCGCCGCTGCGCGATCGCCGCGAGGACATCCCGGCGCTCGTGCGGCACTTCGTGGACCTGTTCAGCCGCGAGAACAACCGGCGGCCGCAGCGGTTCACGCCGGCCGCGCTCGACTTCCTGCAGAAGGCGCGGTGGAAAGGGAACGTCCGCGAACTGCGAAACACCGTCGAGCGCCTGCTCATCATGACGCCGGGGGACAGCATCGACGTGGACGATCTCCGCGACGTCGTCCGGCACGACGCCAAGCCGGCGGCCGGAGGGGACGGCGGCGGCGAGCGCCCGGGCACGCTGCGCGAGTTCAAGGAATCGGCCGAGCGCAAGTTCCTCGTCGAGAAACTGCGCGAGAACGGCTGGAATATTTCGAAAACCGCCGAGGTCATCGGCACGCCGCGCAGCAATCTCTACAAGAAGTTGGAACAGTACGCGATCACGCAGGAAAGCGATGGATAGGCGTCAATAGGCGCTTTTGGCATTTGGCATTGAGCATTTAGCATTGACATGGGATCATCAGAAAGCCGCAGCAGGCCAGACGACCGCCTGCCCGCCGAAGCGCGTCAGCGCGGAGGCGGCCGGGAGGAAAGTCCGAACTCCGCAGGGCAGTGCGCCGGGTAACGCCCGGTCAGGGTGACCTGAAGGACCAGTGGCACAGAAAACACACAGCCAACGGCAGGTCGCAAGGCCCGCCGCGCCGAAGCCCGAAAGGGCGAAGGCGGGCAATGGTGAAAAGGTGCGGTAAGAGCGCACCGCGTTCGTGGCAACACGGACGGCAGGCAAAACCCCGCACGGAGCAAGGCCAAATAGGGAAGCGTTCGAGGACGGCCCGTCCGAAGCTTCCGGGTAGGCTGCTCGATCCCGTCAGCGATGACGGGGCCAGAGGAATGGTCGTCACGCCGAAGCCCGCTCGCAAGCGCGAGCGAAGGCGGACAGAATTCGGCTTACGGCCTGCTGCGGCATTCTTCTTCGCTCACCCTAACGCGCGCCGAGCGCCGTCATCATTGCCGGCGCTTTCGCGCCGACCGCGCTATGATGCCCCCGACCAGGAGCCATCATGCGCACACTCGCGATGCTGCTCGTCCTCTGCGCGTTGACGGTGGCGCACGCGCAGCAGCCTTCTCCGAGCCTTCCCTCATCGCGCGGCGCGAGCTACGCCGTGCGCGCGGGACGGCTGATCGATCCCGCGACCGGCGCCGCGTCGACGAATCAAGTCATTCTCGTCCAGGACGGCTTCATCCGCGACGTCGGGCCGAGCGTGACGATCCCCTCCGGCGTCGAGGTGATCGATCTCTCCGGGCTGACCGTGCTTCCGGGGCTCGTGGACGCGCACAACCATCTCGCGCTCACCTACAAGATGGACCCGGAGAACAACGTCTACTACCTCACGTACGTGATGGACTCGACCGCGCTCCGCGCGATCCAGGCGGTCTCGAACGGCATGCAGATGCTGTCGGCCGGCTTCACGGTCGTGCGCGACCTTGGCAACAACGGCAACTACGCGGAC
>QHWR01000105.1:28724-33995 GCA_003223835.1 Acidobacteriota bacterium
GATCAACTCCGGGATCATCATCGGCGGCATGGGCGGCCAGTTCACGCCGACGCCGGAAATGGCGAAGGACCACAACATCGTCTATCCCGAGTACCTCGACGCGGACACGCACGACGAGATCGTCAAGGCCGTCCGCCAGAACATCCTGTTCGGCGCGAAAGTGATCAAGGTGTGCGTGGACTGCAAGCCGTATCCGTACACCGTCGACGACCTGAAGACGTTCGTCGCCGAGGCCGCGAACGCGGGAATGAAAGTCGCGGGCCACGTCCAGACGAAGACCGGCGCGCTGCGCGCGATCGAGGCGGGGTTCTGGTCGCTCGAGCACTCCGGCCAGATGGACGACGAGGTGCACAAACTGATGGCGAAAAAAGGCGTGTGGCGGGTCGGAACCGAGACGCCGTTTACGCCGTACCGCGGCAGCCAGCGCGCCTTCGACGCGACCGTCGCCGGAATGAAAAACGCGTACTCGAATGGGGTGAAGATGGCGTTCTCGACCGACGCCGACTATTACATCCCCGGCATGACGCGCGGGGAGGTCGTGATCAATTTCCTGCTGAGCTGGAAGGCCACGGGAATTCCCGCGAAAGACATCCTGAAAATCCTCACCACGAACGGCTACGAAGTGTGCGACATCGCGTCGAAACGCGGCGCGATCAAGGCAGGATTCCCGGCTGATTTCATTGCCGTCGCGGGCAACCCGCTCGACGACATCGACGCGCTCCGGACTGTCACATTTGTCATGAAGGACGGCCTCGTGTTCAAGAAGGACGGCGTCATGACGCCCGAGCGGTTCTTCCACGCGGGTCCCGTCAACGGATGGCGGATTCGTTAGGATTTCGGCCGTTTTTGACCGCCCGCCGGTCGCCGGGATATCGTATTCCTGTGCTCCTGATGAGGCTGCGCCACGGGCCCACGCTGCTGGCCGTCGTGTGCGGCCTGTTGCTGGGGTCGTCACGGGCGGACGCCTCTTTCCGTCATCCGAGGCGGCCTCACCCCATTCAGACGGTCCGCGTGAACGCGGACGGGGCGGGGACGGTCATCGCGGTGGAGTTCGCGGGCCGCGTCCGGCCGCGATTCATCCACTCCGCGACGCCCGTCGACGCGCTCGCCGTCGCCGACGTGGACAACGACGGCGACCTCGACATCCTCGCCGCGTCGATGCGCGACGGCCTGGTCCTGTGGCGCAATGCGGGCCGCGGCCATTTCGTGCTCGCGCGCGCGCCCGCGGCTTGCGTCCTCAAACCTCGCCCCGGGGCGTGGCTGACGGGCAGAAGCGATCGCAACAGAGCACCAGCGGACGCCGACCGCCTCGAAGCGGAGATTCCCCGCACCTCCATCGTCCAGATCTACTTCGACACCGTTCCCTTCGTCGTCTCCGCGGACGATGCGCCACCGTACCGGCCGCATCGGCCGCGCCAGGGCCGCGCGCCGCCTCCCTCACTCGGCTGACACGTTCCCGCCGGGCCCGCGCCGTTGCCGCGGACGCGGCGGCCAGTTCAATTGCCGCAACGTGCGGAGGCCTGTTCATGCGCGTTCTCCTGGTCGATCTTCCGGCGCGCGACGGGGTCGTCTCGAAAGACACCGTCGCCGGCGGCTATGGGTCACGGCTGCTGCCGTTTTCAAAAGTGACCCGCGTCATCAGCACGCTCAAGCAGGGGTTCCATGACGTGCCGAGCGTGCAGCTCGCCTATCTGGCGGGGATCCTCGAGCAGTGGGGACACGACGTCGTCTGGTCGCGGGGAGACGAGATGGCCGGCGACGTCGCAATCATTCTCAGCTCGCTCGTCGACTACCGGCACGAGTGCGCGTGGAGCGACATGGCGCGCAGCCGCGGCGTCCGCACCGGCTTCATCGGGCTGACGTGCTCGAAGCTCCCGCAGCTGTTCCGCGATCACGCGGACTTCGTGGTCAGCGGCGAACCCGAAGCGGCGATCCAGCGCCTGGCGCAGGGGGAGCCCCTTGCCGGCGACGTGGCCAGCCCGGAGATCAGCGATCTCGATTCGCTGCCGTTTCCGCGCTGGAACGTGGAGTCTCGCTCGCGGTGGTGGGTGCCGTTCGCGGGACGCCCGTACGGCGGCGGCTTCCCGCTGCTCGCGAGCCGCGGGTGTCCGGAGTCCTGCACGTACTGTCCGCACCGGATCCTCGCGGATTACCGCGCGCGATCCGTGGCGAACATCATCGACGAGCTCGGGACGCTGTGTGACGCGTTCCGCCGTCCGTACGTGATCTTCCGCGACCCGTTGTTCAGTCAACAGCGCGATCGCGCGATGGCGCTCGCGGACGAAATTCGCGCGCGCAAGCTGGATCTGCGGTTCGAGTGCGAGACGCGGCTCGACCGGCTCGATCCGGAGCTGGTCGACGCGTTGCACGCGGCGGGGCTGCGCGCGATGAGCTTCGGCGTCGAGTCGATGGATCCGCACACGTTGAAGCGCGCCGGCCGGCGGCCGACGCCGGAGGCGCACCAGCGGCTCATCATCGACCACTGCCGCGCGCGCGGGATCGTGACCGCGGCGTTTTACGTCCTCGGGTTCCTGCAGGACGACTGGAACTCGATCGCCGCCACGATCGATTTCGCGATCGACCTCGGGTCGACCGTCGCGCAGTTCAAGCTGCTGACGCCGTATCCGGCGACGCCGCTCTGGAAGCAGATGGCGTCGCGTGTCTACGAAACGGACTGGCAGAAGTTCGACGGGTTCACGCCGACATTCACTCATCCGAACCTGACGGCACAGGAGCTGCGCTTCCTGCTCGGCGCCGCGTACACGCGCTTTTACATGCGGCCGTCGTGGCTGTCGAACTACTGGCGGATCCAGGCGCCGCAGATTCGTTCCGTGGTGGAGCGGTGGGACGAGCGGGTCGCGCGGCGTCACGCGCGAGAGGAGCTGGCCGAAATGTCGAGGACGGTCACGTGCTGACCGCGATCTGCCGCTACGGTCCTCGCGTGCTCGCCGGCACGAAGGCGATCGTCCAGCGCTGCCGCGACCGCGGCGAGTTGATCCAGGGTCCGGACATTCGGCGGTTCGAGCGGGCGCTCGCGGCGCGGATCGGCGTCGCGGACGCCGTCAGCGCGTCGTACGGGCGCGTCGCGTTCTATTACCTGCTGAGAGCGCTGCGGCTTCCGGAGGGTGGAGAAGTGATCCTGCCGGCGCTGACGTTCTGGGTCGTGCCGGAGATGGTCCGCGTCGCGGGGCTGAAACCCGTGTTCGCGGACGTCGATCCGCGCACGTTCAATCTCGATCCGGTGGCCTTCGAACGCGCGATCACTCCGCGCACGGTCGCCGTCGTCCCGACGCATCTGTACGGCTTGTCGTGCGACATGGGCGCGATCATGGCGATCGCCGATCGGCCTCGCGTGAAAGTGATCGAGGACTGCGCGCACTCGCTCGGAGCGCGGTATCACGGACGTCACGTCGGGACGTTCGGCGACGCCGCGTTCTTCAGTTTCCAGACGCTGAAGCCGCTGAACACCTACGGCGGCGGCGCGGCAATCGCGCGCGATCCGGCGATCCTCGCGCGCGTCCGCGCGCAGGCGGAGGCGGAGCCGTGGCCGAACGAAGAGCGCGTGAACAACCGTCTCAAGCTGGGCGCCGCGCAGCGGATCTTCAGCCGTCCGGCCGTGTTCACGATGACCGCGTACCCGGCGCTCCTCATCGCGATGTTGTGGAAGGCGCGTCCGGACGTGTATCTCTGGGAGAAGATCCGTCCGCTCTCGCCGATGCCCGACAGCTATCGGGAGCGCTACCCGAACGTGCAGGCGGCGATCGGGCTCGCCGGGCTCGAGCGGCTCGATGCATGGACCGCGCAAACTCGCGCGCACGCGCGGATCATGGACGATGCGCTCGGGAGTCTGCCGGGCGTCCGCGCGCCGTTCGTCCCGGAGGGCTGCGAGCACGTCTACTACCAGTACTGCCTCTACACGCCGGACCGCGATCGGTTCGTGCGCCGCGCCCTCAGGCACGGCGTCGACGTCGAGACGCTGCACGTCGACGTCTGCACGGAGCTGACGTCGCTCTTTGGCGAGCAGCCGCGAAAGCCGCACGCCGAGCAGGCGTCGCAGGCGGTACAGCTTCCGGTCTACGCGTCGCTCGGCGAGCGCCGAGCGCGTGCAATCGCCCGCCGGATCCGGCGGCTGTTACGTGATGCACCGCCGCTGACGGAAGCGGCGGTGAATTCAAGGTGCTGATGGTGCTGAAGGTGCACCCTGAGCACCGCTAGCGCCCTTAGCACCAGCACCTTTAGCACCACCAGCACCTTTAGCACCCTTAGCACGAGTATTGCTAAGCTATCCATTGCATGTCTGTCTTCCTGGTGACGGGCGGCGCCGGGTTCATCGGATCGCACTTGTGTGACGAGCTCGTTCGTCGCGGTCATCGCGTACGCGTCGCCGACAACCTGATCACCGGCAAACGCACCAACCTTCAGCACCTGTCGCAGGTGGAATTCCTCGAGGGCGATCTCGCGGACCTCGCGTTCGCGCAGCGTGCGGTCGAGAGCTGCGAGTTCGTGCTGCACCAGGCGGCGATTCCTTCGGTGCCGCGGTCGGTCAAGGACCCGATCGCCTCCAACCACGCGAACGTCAACGCAACGCTGAACCTGCTGGTCGCCTCCCGCGACGCCGGTGTGAAACGCGTCGTCTTCGCCGGCTCGTCTTCCGCGTACGGCGACACGCCCACGCTGCCGAAGCACGAGGAGATGCCGACGAATCCGCTGTCGCCGTACGCGCTGCAGAAAGTCGTGGGCGAGCAGTACATGCAGCTGTTCACGCGGCTCTACGGGCTGGAGACGGTGACGACTCGCTACTTCAACGTCTTCGGTCCGCGTCAGGATCCCTCGTCTCCGTATTCGGGTGTCATCTCCGTGTTCGCGACGGCGCTGCTCGAGAACCGCTCGCCCGACATCTACGGCGACGGCGAGCAGACGCGCGACTTCACCTACGTCGTCAACGTCGTGGACGGCGTGCTGCGCGCGTGCGACGCGCCGCAGGCGAGCGGCGAGATCATCAACGTGGCGACCGGCGGACGCATCTCGCTCAACGAGTTGTTCCGCACGATGCGCGAGCTGATCGGCGCGACGGCGGAGCCGACGTACGGCCCGTCGCGCCCCGGCGACGTCCGAGACTCGCAGGCCGACATCGCCAAGGCGCAGCGCCTGCTCAGGTATCAACCGATTGTGTCGTTCGAGGAAGGGTTGCGACGAACGGTCGAGTGGTATCGAACGGCTGGGGCGGCGGCGACGGCGTAGCGGCTCAGGCGCCGGCAGACTGAGGGCAGA
>QHWR01000235.1:0-11368 GCA_003223835.1 Acidobacteriota bacterium
CGGCGATTCGATGGTACGCACGCGTCATCCGCCTGGCGCCCGACTCGGACAACGCGCGATATGCCCACCGGCGAGTGATTCGCTTGAAGGTGGGAATCGACACGGGGCCGCGTCGTTTCTACTGCTGGTACGCGTAGCGGCAGCCAAGGCGAGGCTGGCGTTCTCGGCCGCGCGCGGCCACAATAATAAAGGATGGCGGTTGACGCTCAATTCCGGCAGATGATGCTCTGGGTCCTCGTCGCGCTCGTCGTCGCCCTGATCATCGCGGGCGTCGGGGCCGCATTGGTGTTGCGCTATGTTGAGCCGCTTGCGTAGTTCACGAACCGATACGATCAACACAGGGCCGGGGTGGCGGAACTGGTAGACGCTGGGGACTTAAAATCCCCTGGTCGCAAGGCCATGTGGGTTCGACTCCCACCCCCGGCACGACAGAAGACAGAAGACAGCTGGAAGCTGGAAGCCATGTGATCGACCTCGTCATCGTTGGAGCCGGCGCCGCGGGGCTGGCGACGGCGATCTTCACGCGGCGCGCGGATCCGCGGCGCCGCGTCGTGCTCCTCGAGGGCGCGAAAAAGCCAGGCGCCAAAATCCTCGTCAGCGGCGGCGCGCGGTGCAACGTCACCAACGCGCGCGTGACGGAGGCGGACTTCTGGGGCGGCCGCCGCGCGATCGTGCGGCGCGTGCTCCGATCCTTTTCCGTGACCGACACGATCGCCTTCTTCCAGGACCTCGGCGTCTCGCTTCACGAAGAAGCGGACGGCAAGCTGTTCCCCGACAGCAATCGCGCGCGAGATGTCCTCGACGCCCTGTTGCGCGCCGTTCACGACGCGGGAGTCGAGCTGCGGTGCGGCCATCGCGTGCTCGGCGTCCGGCAAGCAGATGAGGGATTTGCGATCGAAACATCGCACGGGCCGATTCAGGCGCGGGCGCTCGTGCTCGCGACGGGGGGTCTGTCGCTGCCGAAGAGCGGCAGCGACGGCGCCGGCGTGCAGTTCGCCGCCGCGCTCGGACATACCATCGTGCCGATGACACCGGGGCTGGTCCCGCTGCGGCTCGATCCGGACTCGCGCTTTCCATTCGCGACGCTGAGCGGCGTGGCGCACGACGCGGACGTCAGCGTGACGGCCGGCGGCCGTGTCGTGGAGCGGCTGCGCGGCGCGCTCCTGTGGACACATTTCGGCATCAGCGGCCCCGTCGCGCTCAACGCGTCACGCGTGCTCCTGCGCGCGCGCCTCGACGGGCAGGAGGCATCGCTCGCGATCGGCTTCGTGCCCGGCTATGATTTTCAGCGCCTCGAGGAGACGTTCGTTCGCGCGGCGCGCGACCGGCCAACCTCGACCGTGCAGGCGCTGCTGACGGCCTGGTTGCCCGCATCGGTCGCCGCGGCGATCGCCGCGTACGCGCCAATCGACGCCGCGATCCCGCTGGCGCAGTGGACCCGCGAGGATCGGCGGCGTCTCGTCCACGCGCTCACTGCGCTCGAGTTGGCGGTCGTCGACTCGCGTGGCTACAATTACGCCGAGGTGACGGCGGGCGGCGTCGCGCTCGACGAGATCGATCCGGCGACCATGGAGTCGCGCAACGTGCGCAATCTGTTTCTCGTCGGCGAAATGCTCGACGTGGACGGCCGGCTCGGCGGGTTCAATTTTCAGTGGGCGTGGGCAAGCGGGAAAACCGCTGCGAGAGGAGTGACGCGGCTGCGTTAGAATCCGTCATCCATCATCTGTCATCCGTCATCCGCCCGTCCGGCATTCAGCATTCGGAGGAGGTCCCGCCATGTTGGCCATTGTCGTGATTCTCGTCATCCTGTGGCTGCTGGGGATCGTCACGAAGAATACACTCGGCGGCCTGCTCCACATCCTGCTCGTCATCGCGATCGTCTTCCTGCTGATCGGCGTCATCAGAGGCCGCGGGTTCTAGTGGACGGGCCACTAGCCGCGGGCCGTCGCCGATCACGAGCAGCCAGGTGCAGAGAGAGGGTGCTGCGCGCGGCTGGCGCAGCGTGCGCCGTGCACACCGCACCGCAGTTCCGCAGCACCCCCTCTCAGCACTCTGCCCCCAGCACTCGAGCCCTGTGATCACGAGCAGGCCTGAAGGCCTGCGCTACGACATTTGCACTTTGCATTCGGCATTCAGGCTGCGTTTTTCAGCAGGCTGAACCACTACGGGTGCCCCCAGGCAGTAGGTGCCCGCCGTGAGCGAACCCTGCAGGACGCTGCCCTGCGTGACCGTGTTGCTGCTGAACACGGCGCATTGGGTGCCCGAAGGCTGACCGAGCGCGATGCCCATCGAGATCGTCGAGGTCGGCGCCAGCGCGGTGACGGTGATCGTGACGTCGCCGGTCTTCACCACGGTGAAGTTGTGGACGTCCGCGCCGTTGAGCGTCACGGTGCCGGTGATCGTGTCGGTGATGGTCGGTGTCGGCGCCGTGACGGAGGAGCCGCCGCACGCGGCCGCCGAGACGAGGGCGAGAGCGAGGGCGGCTGCGATGGCGATTCGGCGATCCATGGTCGCGGCCTCTACTCAAATCGCATGCCGTACGGTGGACGCGGCGGCCGTGGATCGTCCGTGGCGCGCCGAGCGGCCGGCGTCCTGTATTGAGGAAGAGAATCCCGGAACGGGGACAGAAACCGTCAGTTCGGCAGCGGATACAAACGAATCGTGGACGATGCGTGCGTGAAGGAGACCGTCGCGAGTAGATGGTCCACGGCCGCGATCCGGCTGACGCGAGCGGCCGCCGGACCCTTGATGCGAAGCGCTTCGCGTGTCGCGATGCGGACCGCAATCGGCGACGCCTCCGCCCAGCCGGTGAGCCATCCCGCGCCGGTGCGCTCGTAACCGACGAAGCGCCCCGCCAGCGATCCGATCGGCGTCACGCGTCCCGCGGGATCCAGGCTGGCGACGCGCGTCAGCGTGCCGTCGTACGACGTGCACACCAGCCGTTCGTCCTCGAGGGCCACGGCCGCGCACTGGGCGCCGAGGCGCGACACCGTCACGTTTGCCGGCGCGGCGGCGCGCATGCTGACGATGTGCGTCTCCGCCTGCGGCCTGAACAACCAGCCCCACCGAAGCAGCCCGCTCCTTCCCAGCATCCCGATGTCGAACTCGCTGCGAACGATGAGCGCGTTGCCGCCCGAGGAGGTCATGGATTCGGCCCATCCACCGCGCACGTCCTGCGCGGGCCAGCGCGTCTCCTCCGAACCAGCTTGTCCAACGACGCCCTCGAGGCGCACGAGGTTGCGCGCGCGATCCCATCCCATCAACCGCCACGTGCGCGTCGCGGGCTTGAACGTCAGGTGCGCGCTCTGCAGATCGCGCACGTGCTGCCGCCACACGATCGTCGGCTGCGCGTTGAGCTCGAGGAGCCGCACTTCCGCTTCGCCGGGCTCGGGTTTGACGAACGCGAGCAGATGATCCTCGTCAACGAACGCGACGTCGTCGGCTCGCAGCCGCGTGAGCGGGCCGCGCGCGGGGCCGATCCGAAACGCGGCCGGCATGAACTCGTCGTCCTCCGCGTCGGCGTCCTGGAACGAGACCGCGGCGACGTGGCCGCCCGCCGGCGACAACCGAATATCGGAGACCGGGAACGGCACCGTGAACTCCGCGGACGGTGCCGCGTCGACGGTCTTGACGATCATCGCCTCCGATCGGACGAGGAACGGATCGCTTCCGAAGAGATTCAGAAACAGCGTCGACCCCGCCGATGCCACCGCGATGCCGGCGGCCGCGAGCAGCACGGCGGCCGGGCGCGCGACAGGGACGCTCCACACGGCGAGCGCGCCGGCGACGCCGAGCACCAGCACGGCGGCGCCAGGGAAGGATCGGCTCGATTGGTACAGCCGAACCGGATCGAGGCCGCTGAAGATGACGACGGACATGGCGAGAGCCGCGCAGATGCCGAGCACGGCGATCGCCGCCGGCGTTTGCTTCGGCATCTCGTCGCGACGGCTCGTCCACGCGGTCACGAGCAGCAGCACGCCGAACAACGCGACCAGTCCCGCCACGCCGAGAAACGTCCCGTCCGAGAAGTCGCGCACGACGATCGCGGCGGTCGTCAACGCCGCAACGCCGGTGGCGGCCAGGAGCGGGGAAGCGGGCTGCGCCATCGCGATGAGGGCGACGAGCGCCAGCGCGACTTGACCTCCCATGCCTCCGGTCAGCGCGGCGAAGGCCGCGAGCGCGCGCACGGCGCGCGGCCAGACGCGCGGCGCGGCGGCTGGTTCGGCGAGGCGGCCGTCCACGACGTCGAGCACCGACTGCGCACGGGCGACGTCCGACGCGGCGAGCGGCAATTCCCATCGGCGTCCCGTCCGCTCGACGACGACGAGCGTCGGCGCGCCGGACGTGCGGGCGTCGAGTCGCATCTCGGACAGGTAGGCGTAGTTGAGCGTGTGGACCGCGGCGTCCCCTTCCGCCCACTGCAGGCACGCGTCGTGGAAGGTGACCGCGGCGAGGCCGCGCGCGGCGGCAAAAGTCGGCGTGCTGCCGAGCGCCGCGGGCGCCGTGCCGCCGGCGTCGCGGATCGCGCGGATGCGCCGCGCCAGGCTCGGATGCGTCGCGTGCCGTTCGACCTGCGCATCGAGACGGCGCGGTATGCGTGCGAACGTGTAGCCCTTCGTGAGGGCCGTCACGAGGGCTTCGGGGTGGCCGGTCAGTTCGACGGCGCGCAGGTCGCTTGCCGTTTCGTTGCGCTGCCGGTCGCGCGCGCGCCACGCGAGCACCGACACGATCGCCGCGGCGGCGGTCAGAAACGGCAGGATGGACCACGTGACGCCGGCGAGCCGCGCGAGCGGCGCCGCGATCGCGGCGATGGCAATCAATCCATACGTGACGGTGTTCAGCACCCGCAGGCGGTGCGGATTGAAGTGTTCCAGGTGCGCCAGCTCGTGCGCGCAAATCGCGGTGATTTCATCTTCGTCGAGCTGTGCGAGTAATGTGCTCGTGAAGAGGACCGCCGGATCGGTCGCCGACGGCAGCGCGAGCGCGTTCGAGATCGCGCCGCCCCGCAGGTCCACGTATTCGAACGCGACGGGCCCGACCTTGCAGGCCTCCACCATGAGTGCGAACCGCGCGAGCAGCGCCACGTCGGGAAGCGGCCGCGCGCCGAGCGCGTAACGGATCGAGCGGCCGTGCCGCGTGCTGAGCCACACGAGCGGTGCGGCGAGCGCCGCCGCCATCAGCCAGTCGAACGATCGGCTGTAGCCTGCGAGCACCGGCAAGAGCAGGAGCGCGATCCAGAATCCGTAGACGCTGACGATCAGCCGCGTCCAGAACCACAGGTATTGCGCGAGCGACCACGTTTCGCCGTACAGCGCTTTTCGGAGCGGGTATGCGGCCGCGGCGCGCGCGCCGATCGTCAGGGGAATCGTCCAGACCGCCGTGTCGGGCCATCCGACGAGCAGCATCAGGATGGTCACGCCGAGCACCGCACCGGCGCGGCGGCGGTTCGCGAGCAGGCGCTCGGGGAGGGCGGGATCGTCGGCGAGGCGCACCAGCACGCGTCCCCGCCACCAGTGAAGCGCGGCGGGCACGAACGCGATCGCGAGCGCCAGCGCCAGGCTGGCCGGGACGTCTTCGAACATGCAGAGAACGCGGGCTGAAAAGGCTTCGCGTCGAGCGCAAGGCACGTGCCGGGACCGAAACGCCGGATGGCGGAGGCTGCGGCACGATCCCGGATTCGCCGCGTCCTCCGAACTGATCACGCGCTTACAGTTTTGGCTTTTCGGCGGAGTCCTGCTAAGCTGTTGCGTCTTTCTCCCGGGAGGTCAATGTGCACAGGTCATTGGGGACGCTGGCAGCCAGCGTGGCTGCGGCAGCACTCTTTTGTGTCGTGCCGGTCGGCGCGCAATCGCAGCGTCCGACGGTCGCGGTGCTCGATTTCGATTTCGGCTCGGTCCAGCAGTGGTGGAGCGGCAATCAGGATATCGGCAAGGGCATTGCCGACATGCTGGTCGACGAGCTCGTGAACGACGGCAGCTATCGCCTCATCGAGCGCAAGCGGCTCGACGTGCTGCTTGCCGAGCAGAACTTCTCGAACAGCGACCGCGCCGATCCCAGCGCGAAGACGATCGCCGCGCTTGGAAAAATGCTCGGCGTGAAGTACGTCATCGTGGGATCGATCACGAAGTTCGGCACCGAGCAGAGCAACAAGAGCTTCGGCGGCGGCGGCTTCGGCAGCAAGTTCGGGGTCGGAGAAGTCGGCACGTCGAAGGGCAAGGCGAACGTCGCGATCACCGCGCGCATCATCGACGTCACCACCGGTGAAATCATGGCGAGCGCGAAAGGCGACGGCACGTCCAAGCGCAGCGGGCTCCTGCTCGAGGGGGGCGGCGGCGGGTACGGCGGCGCCGGCGTCGGCAAGATCGCCTTCGGGTCGTCGGATTTCCACGACACGATCATCGGCGAAGCGACGGAAACGGCCGTGAAAGCGACCGCCGTGAAGCTGGTGGCCGCGAAGGCGCGTCTCCAGTAGTTCCGCATCGAAAATCGGCGCGGCGCCCTCGAAGAGTCGACTTCCGGAGGCGTCGCGCCGCGCCGCTCGAGTGTGCATATCTGTGCGTTCGTGTTCCATTCCGGCTCAAATCGTTGCAACCCATAGTGAACTCATCAGTTGCGCCAGAACAGCCGCGTTTCAAGGCGCCGATTTGTTCCATTTTGAGGCTGGCGTCTTTTCGGTTGTTCTTCAGCCGATTGCCCTAACCACCACAGGGTCAGGCAGTTAGTCACTCACCACCGCTCTGGCCCCGCCATTGCTGAGGCCATGGCGCTTTCAGTCCGACCTCCATTCGCGCTCCCAGCGAATTCAGCAACCGGAAAAGGGGCGATACGTGTCGACACCAGCGCCGCTCAACTGGAACAGCCGGTCGCGTCTCGCGACGCCGCCCGCGCGCCCGGGGCCACCGATGCGGCCGGGTGGCAGACCGTCGCGGCCGATGTCGCCGCGCGTGCACGCGTCGCACGCGGAGCCGCGCGCGCTCGGTGCACCGAAGGCGCTCGGCGAGTTGCTGAAGGAGCGCGGCCTGCTGACCGCGGAGCAGCTCGACACCGCCATCGCGCGCCAGCAGACGACGTCGAAGCGCCTGGGGCACCTGCTCGTGGAGATGGGGTTCGTCACGCCCGAAGCGGTCCTCGAGGTGCTCAGTCAGCAGCTCGGCGTCGCCACCGTTCGCGTGAACGCGTACACGGTCAATCCCGAGGCGCTGCGCGCGCTGCCCGAAAAGGTCGCGCGCCGCCACACCGCCTTTCCGCTGCAGAAGGTCGGCACGACGCTCGTCGTCGCGCTGGCGAGTCCGAAGGACCTCACGGCGCTCGACGACCTGCGGTTCGCCTCCGGCTGCGAGATCCGGACGATGCTCGCGCTGGAAGAAGAGATCCTGTCCGCGCTCGATCGCTATTACCGCGACGAGTGGCTGCCGACCGGGCCTGACGAAGACACGGGCGAAGTCAAGATTGATTCGCCGACCGCGATGCTGCTCACGCGCGACGAGGCGGCGGAGCGGTCGGCGGTCACGCTGCTCGAACGCGTCATCGCGCGCGCGGCGACCGACGCCGCCAGCGACATCCACTTCGAGCCGCGCGTCGACCAAGGAGCTCGCCCCCGCCGTCATCGCTCGCGTGAAGGTGCTGTCGGGGATGGACATCGCCGAGCACCGCGTGCCGCAGGACGGCCGGTTCAGCGCGACGATTGGCGATCAGCGGCTCGACATGCGCAGTTCGACGTATCCGACCGTGCACGGCGAGAAAGCGGTCCTGCGGCTGCTCGACAGCGGCCGCCTGCGCCTGCGGTTCGACGCCGTCGGCCTGTTCGGTCCGACGCTGGACGGGTTGCGCGATCTGATCCACCGATCAGAGGGAATCGTGTTGATCACCGGTCCGACCGGCAGCGGCAAGACGTCCACGCTGTATGCCGCGCTCGCCGAGCTCGCCGAAACCGGCAAGAACATCGTCACGATCGAGGATCCCGTCGAGTACGCGCTGCCCGGCGTCAACCAGGGCCAGACGAACGACAAAGCGGGATTCACTTTTGCGAAGGGGCTCCGCGCGGTGCTGCGCCAGGATCCGGACGTGATCATGGTCGGCGAGATCCGCGACCTCGAGACGCTGGAAGTCGCGATCGAGGCGTCGCTGACGGGGCACCTCGTGCTTTCGACGCTGCACACGAACAGCGCGGTCGCTACGATCGCGCGGCTGCTCGAGATGGGGCTCGAGCCGTACCTGCTGGCGTCGGGCGTGCTCGGGATCGTCGCGCAACGGCTCGTGCGCCGGATCTGCACGACGTGCCGGACGGAGGTCGAAACGCCGGCAGGGCTGCGCGCCATGTTCCGCGCGGGCGGTCCCGAAACCTTCTTCCGCGGGACGGGGTGCCACGACTGCCGCGGCACCGGCTTCCGCGGGCGCATCGGCATCTTCGAGATAATGCGGATGAACGACGAGATCCGCGGTCTCGTGCTCGAGCGCGCGCACGACAGCCGGATCTTCGAGGCGGCGCGCCGGTCCGGGCTGACATCGCTCCGGGAGGAATGCCTCCGCCTCGTCGCGCAAGGGGACACAGGCCTCGAGGAAGTGCTGCGGGTCACGCAGGAGCGCTGCTGATCACGCCGGGTGCAGGCGCACGTACCAGAATCGGAACCCAATCTGGCGCGGCGGCGCAATCCACGCATAGCGCGGACCCGCCGCCGACGACGCGACGGTTCCGTCCCCAACGAGCTGTAGCGTGTTCGATCCGCGCCGAATGAGCGTGGACGGAATGAAGACGTCGTACGCGCCGACGCGGTTGGGGTCGAAGGACAGCCGTCGCTGATCGACGGCGCGTCCGTTCACCACGATGCCGAGGCTGCGCGGCACGTCGGGCCCGATCGGATCGACCCGCAGCGTCAGCGTGTAGTTGCGGACGACCGGTACGGGCAAGCGCAGGGTCGCCGTCGTTCCGGCGGCGACGCGCGACGTGACGGCGCCGTCCGTGTGCGGATCCAGCCAGCCATCCACGAAGAACACGTCATCGCGAGGGCCCGCGACGATCGTCGTCTCCTCGCCGGCCGCCAGCGCTTCACGGGTCGCGAAGTACGGCAGCCGTACCGCGGCGACGCTCACCAGCACCACCACGACCATCGCGACGGCGATTGGCAGCGGCGCCGGAAGCCTGGCGTTGAGCGACGCGCGATCGCGAAGCGCCGCGATCCCGCGTATCGCTTGCCGGACCGCGTAGCCCGCCGCGACGAGCAGCAGCGGGTAGGCGTGCATCGTGAACCGCCACGCCCCGCCGTCACCGACGTTCCACGTAAACGCGTACGGCACGAGCGACGCGAACAGGATCACGAGCAGCAGCCGGCCGTTGGGCGAGCCGGCAAACAGGACAAGCCCCGCGATCGCGCACCAAAAGAGGGTCACGCTGGCGCCCCTGATCCAGAAGTCAAGGCCGCTCCACTTGTCGGCGAGCGGCCGGACGAAGAGTCCGACCACGGCGGTGTCGGCGGCCGCAACGGGTCGATGCCGGATCTTGTCCGCGATGTACGTCAACGCGCCGACCGATTGGCCCGGAGGACCTCCCTCGGCCGTCAGGTAGTAATCCGTGTGCACGTCGATCGCGATGAACGGATCGCCGAACGCACGAGCGCAGTTGACGAGATACGGCGCGACGAGCAGCGCGGCGATGACCGCCGCGATCGCCGCCGCGCGCGCGCGCGCGCGCCGCTCGGGCCGCGACGCGTCGACGATCGACCACAGCAGGGCAGGAATGGCGAACGAGAGCGCGGTGATGCGCGTCAGGGACGCGGCAGCCAGCAGGACGCCGAGCAGGGCGGCGTTTCGCGCCCGCGGATCGCGGCGGACACGCACGAATGCCCACGCGCTGAACGTCACCACGCACGCGAACAGATCGTCGCGCCAGCCGCCGTTCGACCAGTCGATGACGGCCCAGTCGATCGCGAAGGCGAGGGCCGCGAAGAGTCCAATCGGAGGCGAAAACGCCGTCGCGCCGAGCAGGTACGTCGCGAACACGGCGGCGACCGAAGCCGAGGCGCTCGCGAAGCTGATTCCGACGTCCTGATCCGCCGTCAGCCAGAGCCAGGCGCGGGTGAGCGCGAGGAACATGGGCTCGCGGACGTGCGCCTGATAGAACGACTTCATCTCGCGCGCGAAGCGCAGGTAGCTGATCGGATCGCCCCCCGCGTAGGGATTGGGGACGCGCGCCCATTGGAAGCTCGCCGGACGCACGTGCGTCGCGAGCGGCGCTACGTGCGTCGTGACCGCGCGCAGCCAGGCTGGATGATCGAAGGGGCCGTACCGCGCGGCAATCGGTTCGAGCCGGAGCAGCGCCGCGTACGCGCAGAGCGCCAGCGCCAGCGCCGCCGGAACCCGGCGCCGCGCGCGCGGGGGGATGGACCGAAACACAGCCTGATAGTAACTGACCTCACGCGCCGTGTTTCAGCGTCAGCGCGGCGCCAGCCCAGAGATTTCTTTCGGCATTGGGCATTCAGCATTTAGCATGGTCGAATGTCTGACCGCCGGTACCGCGCGGGTGATTCGCTCGAGGACATCTGCCGGGTCTGCAAGTCCGATCGGATGCACACCGTGATCGCCGCCGACCCGGACGGACGTCCGCTCCGCGTGTCGTGCGGCTTCTGCGGCAGCGAACACAATTACCGGGGCGGTCCCTCGACGAGCTCGGGACCGCTGCGAGCGTCATCGACGGCGACGCCCGGTCAGCCGCGCGCCCCGGCCGCCGCACAGGCATCGCGCGACACGCTGCCGCTCGTCAGCGACCGTGAAAGGAGCGCACCTCCCGTGACCATCGGATCAGGCGACGTCGACCTCGAACTGCTGCTGCGCCGCGTCATCAGGGAAGAAACCGGGCTCACGCCGGCGGTCCCCGCCGACAAATGGCGGGGCGGCTCGCTCGTGCTGCGACCCGGAACGGCGGGGCTGCAGGAGAAGAGCTGGCCGATCGAAACGTTCTTCCACAAGGTCGTGATGGTCCGGAACCGCCTCCGGACGCTCGAACAGCAGGTGAATTCCCTGGAAGCGCCCGAGGACGTCAAGGTGCGGCTGCAGGGTTACATTACCGGCTGCTACGGCTCGCTCACCAGCTTCAATGTGCTGTTTGCGGATGAAGACGACCAGTTCAAGGGCAGCGGCGACTGAGGCGCGCGACAGGCGCCAAGGCGTACCTCGAGAGGGATCTCGAGTTCAACTGACGAGCGCGTTCCTGGAACGCTACGCGACCGTCGCGTCGGCCGTGACGTGGCGCGAGGGGATCAAGTATCTTCCCGCGGTCGACCGTCGACGGCTGGAGGAGCGCCGCGCTACGGGTACAACTGCGTGATGCGCCAGCCCGCGCTGTCGCGGGCGTACAACGTGCGGTCGTGCAGCC
>QHWR01000235.1:11391-11899 GCA_003223835.1 Acidobacteriota bacterium
GACCGGACCTGCCGCGAACTTCGCCTCGAGGTCGCGCACCCGCGATTCGAGGTCGGCGCGCGACTCCAGCTCGCGGCTCTGGTCCGACGCCCACGCGCCGATCTGGCTGCCGCGCGGGCGCGAAGCAAAATAGACGTCCGACTCGTTCGCGTCGATCTTCTCGATCGCGCCCTCGATGCGGATCTGTTCCTCGATCGTCGGCCAGTGAAAACACAGCGCGGCGCGCGGGTTCGCCGCGATATCCGAGGCTTTGCGGCTGTTGTAGTTCGTGTGGAACACGAAGCCCCGTTCGTCCACGTGGCGGACGAGCACCATGCGCACCGACGTGCGTCCGGACGCGTCGGCCGTCGCGAGCGCCACCGGCGCGGTATCGATACCCGCCTCGCGCGCGCGGTTCGCCGCTTCCAGAAACCGTTCGATCGGATCGCGGACGGACATGCCGTTCGATGTTCGCACGAACCTCCCGGCCGGCCAAAGACCGCGGCGCGGGTGGACCGGCCGCCACGCC
>QHWR01000106.1 GCA_003223835.1 Acidobacteriota bacterium
CGAATCGCCGTCGTGCCGCGGTCGGCCACCATGTTGTTGTCGGTGTCCACCCAGAGCAGCGGGTGCCGCGCTTCATGACGTCCCTGAAACGCCGGGTACTTGTGTCCGGCGGCTTGGATCTCCTCCGACACCACCCCGCCCGAAGCGTCCAGCTCGACGCCGTACACGTATTCGATGTCGGTCGTGCGCCCCCACGTCGCCATCAGGCGATCGGTCGCGGTCCCGCCATCCTCGTTCGTGAAGATGACGGAGTACCGGAACCGACGTCCGCGCGGCGTCGGGTTCACCTCGTACCACATCAGGATC
>QHWR01000107.1 GCA_003223835.1 Acidobacteriota bacterium
AGCAGCACCACGTGCTGCGAGTACCGGCCGTCGAGCGACAGGGTGAGGACGCTGGCTTCGCGGCCCGCCGCGTCCCACGCGCATCGCGCGCACGTCGCGTGAATGACCGCCGCCGCTTCGCCGTCGGCAGCGGCGTTGAACGTGTGCGTTCGGAGCGTCGCGGACGCCGCCGCGTCCGCGACGGCAACGAACGAAAGAACGAGGATGCCGAATGCCAATGCGAGACGGCTTGGCATTCGGCAATCAGGAATCAGCATTCAGCAATCAGCATTCCGTCGGGCTCAGAACGTCGCCCGCAGCGCGAACTGCATGACCCGCGGGTCCCCCGCAAGACGCGAGATCGAGCCGAACGCGCGATTGCTCAGGTTCGTTTCCGGCAACCCGAACTGCGTCGAGTTGAACAGATTGAAGATTTCCCAGCGCAGCTCCACGGCGCTCCGGCCGCCGATCGCGAAGCGGCGGCTCAACGCCGTGTCCACGTTCATCAGTCCGGGGCCGCGCAGGATGTTGCGTCCCGAGTTGCCGAACGTGCCCGACGTCACCGCCTGGAACGCGGTGATGTCGAACCACTGATCGACCGTCTTCGGGCCGTTGCCGTCGCCGACACGATTGGGCAGCCCGGTCATCAACTGTCCGACGTTGTTGCCGCCCTGCGTGATCGTGAACGGGCGTCCCGTGCGCGCGGTCACGATGCCGCTGAAGTTGAACTGCAGCGGCAGGTCCGCGATCCAGTTCGCCGCGAGGCGATGACGCGTGTCGGCATCCGCGGGTCCCCACCACGACGCCCGATTCGTCGCGTCCTGCAGAAAGCTGGGCGAGCCGCCGGTGAAGAGATGCTCGCCCGCGTCGTCGTTGGCTTTCGACAGCGTGTACGCGACGCGGAACCCGAGGTGGCGAACGAACCGGCGTTCGAGCGACAGCTCGAGGCCGTTGTACTTCGACCGGCCGTCCTGGTCCGCGTACTCGACGGGCCCCAGGCCCGGGTAGGGCAGCGCCTTCGTCACGGGGTTCGGCTGATTGAGATTCCTGAGCGTCCACAGCTTCTTGCCGCGCGTGCCGACGTAGTCCGCCGAGACCGTGAAGCTCGCGCCCAACTGCCGCTGGACGCCGGCGCTCCACTGGTGGAAGTACGACTTGTCGCCCGCCGGATTGATCGCGCGGATCCGGACGCGGCGCAGATCGAGCTGCGCCGGGTCGAGGAAGTTCGACGGGAACCCGTTCTGCAGGAAGAACAGCGGCGCGCCGCCCGAGACGCTCAGCGAGTTGTTGATCAGAAACGGCGGATTGAGCGACAGCTGATCCTCGCTGCCGATCCGATCGTACATGTTGTAGAAGAGCCCGTAGCCGCCGCGGAGCACCGTCTCGGGCGTCGCCTGGATCGTGACGCCGGCGCGGGGCGCGACGTTGTTCCGATCCGGATTGACCAGCGCGCGGTCCGCGAGCGATCCGTCCTTCGCCGAGACGATGCCGCCGATGCCGTCGAAATTCGACATGCGGTTGTTCGATTCGAGGGCCGGCGTCATGAAGTCATAGCGCAGCCCGAGATTCAGCGTGACGTTCGACCGCGGCTTGTAGTCGTTCTGCACGTACATCGAGTATCCGTACAGATCCTGGTGCGTCTCGGCGATGTTCGAGAGCTGCGCCTGCGACACGTAGCCGAGGAGGAAATCGCCGAGCACGTTGCCGGTGAACGTGTTGGCGAACGTCACCGAGCCCCGCATCGCGGGCACGTCGAGGAACCGGTTCGTCATCGGCATCAGCAGATCGGCGCCGAACTTCCACTGGCTGTTGCCGTGGAACCAGGAGAGGGTCTCCGCGATCTGAAACTGCTGCGTGTGCTGGAACTTGGGGAGGAAGTCGGGCGATCCGAGACGGTATCCGCCAGAACTGAAGTTGACGCCCGGCAGCCCGCCGCTGATCCGCGCATCGTCCGGCACGCCTTTGATGCCGTAGTCGCTCAGTTTGTTCTGACCGAACGGGTCCTGCACCGCATCGGACGCCGCGCGGTCGTAGCCGATCCGCAATTCGTTCAACGCCGCCGCACCCAGGGTGTGGTTCCAACCCGCGGCGAAGGCGTACGCGTCCATCGTCTGGCGTCCCCACGCGGACGTGCTGGTCCCGTCCGCGACGCCGCCGAAGTTCCCCGGGATGAACCGCTTTCTGTTCGACTGCGAGTACCGCGCGAAGACGTTGTCGCCGGCGCGCACGTGCAGGTCCGTGCGGAGCAGATAGCGTTGCGCATCGTCGGTCGTGTTCGCGGTCCGGAAGTAGTTGTTCGCGACGGTCGCGTTCGGCAGCGGGAAGAGATCCATGAGCTGACGCGCGACGGGATCGATCCGATCCGCGGGAATCGTGTTGCTGGCGAACGGCAAGCCGGTCAACGGATCGCGCACGGCGCTCGAGAGGATGCCTTGACGCTCGAGCGCGGTGGGGACGACGGTCTGGCGGATCACGCCTTGCGTAAGCCGCGTCGCCTCGACGTCGGCGAAGAAAAACGCGCGGCTCGCCATGATCGGTCCGCCGACATTGCCGCCGAAGTCGTTCTGACGATGATCCGGCTTGGCGGCGCTCTGCCGGTTCGAGAAGAAGTCGTTGGCGTTGAAGCGGTCGTGACGCGCGTACTCGTATCCCGTTCCATGGAACGTGTTCGTCCCCGACTTCGTCGTGACGCTGATCGCGGCGCCGGGCGACCGGCCGTACTCGGCGGAGTAGGGGCTCGTGACGACCTTGAATTCGCCGATCGAGTCCACCGACGGGCGCGACACCTGCGTTGTCAGCTCCTGCACGTTCTCGGAGATGGAGTTGTTGTCGAGTCCGTCCAGCAGGAAATTGTTCTGCAGCGATCGCACGCCGTGGACGTTGACGCCCCCGGTCCGTCCCGCGGCGGTGCTGCCGGCCTGTTCGGTGTAGCGGTCTCCCTGCACGCCGGCCGCAAGGCCGAGCAGGTCGTCCCAGTTGCGAAGCGACAGGGGCAGCCGCGCGACCTCGGGCTGCGTGATGACCGTGCCCAGCGTCGCCTGCTCGGTGTTGAGCAGCGGCGACGATGCTTCGACGTTGACGGCCTGTTCCAACGCGCCGACGCTCAACTGGAGGTCGAGGCGCGCGCGCTGCCCGACCTCGAGGGTGATGGCGCGGCTCGTGCGCTGAAAGCCCTGGAGCGCGGCTTCGACGGTGTAATCGCCCGGGATGAGCGCGGCGACGACATAGATGCCCTTGTCGTCGGTCGTCGATTCGGCGGCGACGCCGGTCGCCGTGTTGCGGACCGTCACGGTGACGCCGGGGACGACCGCGTCGGACGTGTCTTTGACGGTGCCCGTGAGCGTCGCACGATCGACCTGCGCGGCCGCCGCGGCGGGGACCAGGAACAGCAGCAGCGCGGCGTAGAACCCGAGTTTCATGAATGTCCTCCCCTGTGATGGCCGGGCCACGATACCGCACGGGTATGACGGCGCCGTGTCAGAGCCGTCATGTTTCCGTAACTCGGCCTCCGACGCAAGCGCCGGGTTGGCCGCGCCCCCCGGCGCTCCACGCGACGACGCGCATGGCGCCCGTCGCGCGCCGACATTCCCATTTACGGCGTGCAGACGCTGGAAGGGTACGTCGCGCAGACAACCGAGCAGCCCCGACTGAGCGTGATCCTGCTATCCGGTTTTGCGGCGCTTGCGCTCGGGCTCGCCATCGTGGGGATCTACGGCGTCGTCTCGTATCTCGTGTGGCAGCGCGGCGCTGCTCGCGCTGGTCGGCGTCGCCGCGCACGACATGCCGGCGCGATCGGCCACGCGTGTCGACCCGCTCGTCGCGCTGCGCGCGGAATAGCGCCTGAATGACGTCTCGTCGTTCGATCTCGCGCGGTCAGAAGAGCGTGTAGATGAACGGCGCAATCCCTGTCGCCTCGCCGACGAGCAGCAACAGGGCGACCAGCAGGAGCGTCCCGACGAACGGCACCATCCACCACAGCTTGCGCGCCCACAGGAAGCGGAACAGCTCGTTGATGGTGCCGGCCCCACCCGCCACGTTGCGAGCCGCTTTCATGACAGATCCTCTCCTTGCTTGAACACAATCGTGCGGTCGAGGACCAGGGCGTCCATGCCGCATCGCTGAAAGGTACTGAGTGCTTCGGCGGCCGTGTTCACGATCGGCTCGCCGCGCAGATTGAAGCTCGTATTGAGGACGACCGGCACTCCGGTCGCCTCGCCGAACGCCGTGATCAATCGATGATATCGCGGATTCGTGTCGCGGACGACCGTCTGCAGGCGGGCGGATCCGTCGACGTGCGTCACGGCTGGGATGATGTCGCGCGCCTCCTCGCGCACCGGCGTCACGAGCAGCATGAACCGCGCGGCCAGCTGCCGCGCCGGATCGTCGAGGCCGAAGAAGCGGCAGGCGTGCTCCACCGGCACGGAAGGGGCGAATGGCCGGTACGGCTCGCGGAACTTGATCTTCGTGTTCACGAGGTCTTTCATTTCGGATCGGCGCGGATCGGCGAGGATGCTGCGGTTGCCGAGCGCGCGCGGGCCGAATTCGAACCGCCCCTGGGCCCAGCCGATCACCTTTCCTGCCGCGAGCAGCTCGACGACGCGGGCGATCAGGGCGTCCTCGCTCGGCGCCGTCAGCGACGGCAGATCGCTCGATCCGACCGCGGCTGAAATGGCCCCTTCGTCGAGCGGCGCGCCCCAGTAGGCGTGGTCCATGACGAACCGCCGCGGTTCACCCAGCAACGCCCGCGCGCCGTACAGCGCGGCACCGACCGCGGCGCCGCCGTCCCCGGCAGACGGCTGCACGTACAGATCGGTGATGGGCGTCTCGCGCAGGATGCGGCCGTTCGCGACGCTGTTCAGGGCGACGCCGCCGGCCATGCACAGCGCGGTCGCGCCGGTTTTCGTCTGCGCCGCGCGCGCGAGGCCGAGCACAATCTGCTCGGTGACCGCCTGAATGCTGGCCGCGACGTCGGCGTAATGCTGATTTTCCGCTTCCAGCGCGGAGTAATTCGACGGCCGCTCGCCGAAGTAGGAGGGAAAACCAGATGCGGCCGTGAAGAACGGGGTTTCGGGCTTGCGCGGAGCGCCGAACAGATCGACGAACCGATCGGTGAACGTGCGTGACGTGGAGTATTGAAACGAAAAGTAATCGAGGTCCAGCTCGAACGAACCGTCGCGCGACTGCCGGACCACTTTCCACACCTTGTCGACGTATCGCGGCGTTCCGTACGGCGCCATCCCCATCACCTTGTACTCCCCTTCGTTCACCTCGAAACCCAGGAACGCGGTGAAGGCGGAATACAAGAGGCCGAGCGAATGAGGGAACCGGATTTCGTCGGTCAACCGGCACGCCGAGCCTTCGCCGGACCCGAGCGCGGTCGTGGTCCACTCGCCGACGCCGTCGACCGTCAGGATGGCCGCGCGATCGAACGGTGAACAGAAGAACGCGCTTGCGGCATGGGCGAGATGATGCGGGATGAACAGGATGCGATCGGCCGGCACGCCGACGTGCTCGCGGATCCGGTTCTTGACCCACAGCTTGTCGAGGAGCCACGCGGTCATGGCCTGCCGGAAAACGCCCGAGGATCTCGGCGCCGTCGCAAGCACGGTCGAAAGGATTCGCTCGAATTTGACGAAGGGTTTTTCGAAGAAGACGACGTAGTCGACGTCGCCCGCGGAAAGCCCCGCATGATTCAGGCAAAAGCGTATCGCGCGATCGGGAAAGGCGAAGTCGTGCTTGATCCGCGAGAACCGCTCTTCTTCGGCGGCCGCGACGAGTGCGCCGTCCTGCACGAGCGCCGCCGCCGCGTCGTGGAAGTAACACGAGATCCCGAGGACGTTCATCAGAACTGATTGCGCGCCGAGACGAGATCCTCCGCCGGCCGCTCCATCGCCCTCCATCGCGGGGCCGCGGCAGGCTGCCGCATGAACCACCGCCTCACGAGCGCGACCGGCAGCAGCATGATGAAGTAGAGGAGGAAGAGCAGGACGTGCGACTGCACTTCGGCAGCGCGATGCGCGAACCGGCGCCACCGGCGCCACAGACGACTGGCTGGAGACACGAGGTGAAGAGTATATCAGCGGCGCCGTATAAAATTCGCCTCATGAGACGAATGCTGCCCGCCGCGATCGCGATCGCGCTGTTCCTGCTCGCGCTCTTCTTCGCGCTGACCGTCGCGGAATGGAAGGCCGAAGCGGACTTCGCGCGGTCGATCTACGCGGAGGTCCGCCGGCGTCCGCCCCATCCGTTTCTGCAGGTCCTGCCCGCCGGACAGGTGGGCCATGTGAACGAGGAGGGCTTTCGCGGCGACGCCATTACTCCGGCGAAACCAGGCCGCACCTTTCGCATCTTCACGCTCGGCGGCTCGACAACCCTTGGCGTCAACAGTGCGTATGAAGAGACGTATCCCTTCCTGGTTCAGCAAATGCTGCGCGCCAGGCATCCGGGGCGCGACATCGAGGTCCAGAACGCCGCCGCCGCCTGGTACACAACGGCCCACAACGTCGTCGCGTACGATTTGCGGGTCCGCCGGTTCCATCCCGACGTCGTGATCTTCTTCGAGGCCATCAACGATCTGACGCGAAGCTTCTCGCCATCCTGGTTCGCGCGCGGCAGCTTCAAGCACGACTACTCGCACTATCTCGGCCCCTACGCGAGATTGAGCGGGCCGGACGTCGAGTTTCCGTCTCCGCCGGCGTCGTGGCTCGACCAATGGCTCATCTGGCGCCTGGTGAAACGCCGGCTGGCGCACGAACCGTCGCCATTCAATCAGCGCGATCCCGATAACGTCGCCCGCCTGGCGGCATCGATGACGGCGGTCGACGACGCGGAGTTCCGCAGCGTGGAGAGCTTCCGCGAGTTCTATGATTCGTTGATTCGCGGCGTCCGCTCGGACGGCGCCACATTCATCGCCGCTTCGCAGCCGTTCCTCTACTCGGCCTCGCTGCCCGAACCGGAGCGCCGGTCGCTGTATTTCGCGCCGATTTTCTGCGCGGAGAATGGACGCTATCCGTCGATGAACGCGATGATCCGCGGCATGACGCTGTTCAACGAAACCGCGCGATCCGTTGCGGACGCCGAACACGTGCCGTTCATCGATTTCGCGGGGACCGTGCCGAGGACGGCCCAGTTTTTTTCCGACGATGTGCATCTGCGCCCGGCCGGGAATCGTCTCGTCGCCGAGCGGGCGGTGGATCTGATCGAGCAGATGCACCTGATCAACGACTGACCCCGGTCGCGATCCGGCCCGCGGTCCTGACGCGGCGTCAGGGGCAAGCGCCGGGATCCGGCCCGCGCACAGGCATCCGCGGCTAGACTAATCTAGTTTGGAGGCTGATGAGGCGCGTGCTCCTCGTCTTCATCGTGTCGGCGGCCATCCTGACCGCTCCTGGCGCTGCCCGTGGGCAGACGATGGGGCGCGCCCCGGCGCTGGCCGAGCTGTCGAAATCGCTCGAAGAGCTCGCGGCGAAGGTCAGCCCGTGCGTGGTGCAGATCTTCGTGACGGGCTATGCGCCCCCCGACGAACAGCGGGAACGCGGGACCGGCGAGCCCACGGTCGAGCAGAGCAACGGGTCAGGCGTCATCGTGGACGCGGACGGCTTGATCGTCACCAACTCCCACGTCGTCGAAAACGCGACGCGACTCGAGGTGGAGCTGCCGTTTGCGGCGACGGGGGGCGCGGCCGGCCGCTCCGCCGTGAAGCGCCGCGGACGAATCGTCGCGGCGAAGATCGTCGCGATGGACAAGGAGACCGACCTCGCGGTCATCAGAGTGGACGCGCACGGGCTCTCCACGCTGCCGTTCGGCGATTCGGATCTGCTGCGGCCCGGCCAGATCGTGCTGGCCTTCGGCAGCCCGCTCGGCCTCGACTCCAGCGTGACGATGGGCGTCGTCAGCGCGGTGGCGAGACAGCTCGAACCGGAAGACCCAATGATCTACATCCAGACCGACGCGCCCATCAATCCCGGCAACAGCGGCGGCGCGCTGGTCGATACCGACGGACGTCTCGTGGGCATCAACACGCTCATCTACACGCAGTCGGGCGGCAGTGAAGGGATCGGGTTTGCGGCGCCGGTGAACATCGTCAAGAACGTGTTCGCGCAGATCCGGAAGTTCGGCCGCGTGCGTCGCGGGCAGGTTGGGCTCGTGCCGCAGACCATCACGCCGCTGCTCGCCGAAGCGCTCGGCTTGCCGGAACAGGCGGGCGTGATCATCGCCGACGTGGATCCGAACGGCCCGGCGGGGAAAGCAGGCGTGAAGCGAGGGGATCTGCTCCTCGCCCTCGACGGCAAGCCGATGGAGAACGGACGTCAGTTCCGCGTCAACCTCTACACGCGCCCGATTGGCGACGTCGTGCGCATCGACGTGATGCGGGCGGCGCAGCGGATGACGTTTGCGGTGACGGTGGCCGAGCGCGAGCGCGATCCGGATCGGCTCGCCGAATTCGCCGCTTTGCAGCAGAGCGCCGTGCGGGAGCTTGGCGCTGTCGTGCTCGACATGACGGATCGGATCGCGGCATTGCTTCCCGATCTGCGGATGAAGTCCGGGGGCGTCGTGGTCGCGGTGACGGCCGAGACGCCTTACTCGCAGCAGGGCCGGCTCGAACCAGGCGACGTCATTCACGCCGTCAACGACACGGGTGTCGCCGATGCGGGCGACGTGCGCAAGGCGATCGCCGCGTTGAAACCGGGATCCGCCGTCGCGCTTCAGATCGAGCGCGAGGGGGAGTTCATGTTCATTGCCTTCCGGCTCTCACGCTGAGCCACTGATTCGACACGGATCCGATCTGCCACAGATTCACACAGATAGACACAGATAAGAACGATCTCGTTTACGAGATCGCGGTTGGCAAGTCGAGAGCAGAGAGCCGATCACACGCAGAGACGCCGGCGCACGACCCCGCGGAACGTTCCTGATGCGAGTCTTTCTCCGAGCCCCGGCGTGAGATCCACGTATCTGTGTTTATCTGTGTGCATCTGTGGCTACAGATCCCTGCGGCTGTACATCACGAACGCCGCCGCGCAGCTCGCGACCGACACGGCGGCGAGCACCGCGGCGTCGCGTGGCCACTGTGTGGCGGTGCCCGCCACGATCGCCATCGCGTCGTAATAGTGGAACGGCGAGGTCCAGACGACGCGTCGCGCAGGTGACCACAACTGCGCGACGACGTTGAGCAGGTAGAGCACGATCGCGGCGAGACCCGTGGTGCCGAGGACGGCACCGCGGCGGCTCGCGATGCTCGCCGCCGCGAGCGAGAGGCAGCCGAAACACAGCGCAACGGTCCCGAGGTTCAGCGCGAGCGTCACCGTCACCGCGACCGGCGGCCACGGGGCGCCGGCGGGGGCGAACGCATGGAGCGCGATACGCGTCGCGGTCGCCATGCAGGTGGCGAGCGCGGCGGTCGTCAAGATCACAACGAGGGCGCTGCGCGCGATCATCATCCGGCGCGGCACCGGCCTCGCCATCGAGAGGTCGAGCACGCCGGCTTCGACCTCCCACGCGGGCTCGCTGCCGACGAAGATGGCCGCTTCCACGAGCGCGAGCACCACGATCGGGTGCGAGTAACCGAACGACACCAGCGCGGGGAACGAGGTGAACGCGAGCCCGCCGAGCGCCTGCTGGATCATCGGCGGCACGAGCGCGGTGAGCTGGCTGAATGCCTGCGACTGGTGCACCTCGCCGGCCATGATGACGAGCAGGAACTGAAAGCCGCCCAGCACGCACGCCAGGCCAAAGAACAGGGCGCGGCTCCGCGCGAGCGAACGCCCCAGCACCGTCCACATCTTCATGCCCGTTCCCGCGTGTACAGGCCGAGGATGTATTCCTCGAGCGTCGGCGTCTTGATGTCGAAATCGGCGACCGGGACGCCCGTCAGCGTCTCGATCACGGGACCGGCGGGCCCCACGATCGAGAACGTCCACTCCCGATCCGACGTCCGCAGGTCGGCGACGCGATCGCGCAGCGCCTGCGGCGGGGCGGCCGGCGCCGAGAGCACGATCCGCGCCTTGCGGGGCAGCGTACGACGGATCTCCCCGAGCGCGGACACGGTGACGAGCCGTCCGCCCGAGACCAGCGCGATCCGATCGCACAGCTTCTCGACCTCGGCGAGCACGTGAGACGACAGGAACACGGTGCGCCCGCGGCCGCGCAGCTCCTGGATCGTCTCGGCGAACGCTTCGATCATCAGCGGATCGAGTCCCGACGTCGGCTCGTCGAGCACGAGCAGCGGCGCGTCGCCCATCAGGGCCTGCACGATTCCGACCTTGCGTCTGGTTCCGTGCGACAGCGCCGTCATCCGTCTGGACAGGTCGGCGTCGTGCAGGTGAAAGCGCCGGAGCAGCGCATCGCGCCAGCGGGGATCGACGGGGCGGGTCTCGAGCGACGCGAGATAACGCAGATACCCCGCGCCGGTCAGCTCGGGAAACAGCGGCATCGCGCCCGGCAGGTACCCGACCGTCGCGCGTGCCGCGAGGCTCTCGCGGCGGCTGTCGTAGCCGTTCAACCGCGACCGTCCTCGCGTCGGCCGCAACAGATCGAGCAGCAGCCTGATCGTCGTCGTCTTCCCGGCGCCGTTCGCGCCGAGGAATCCGAAGACTTCTCCGCGCTCGACCTGCAGCGTCAGGCCGTCGATGCCGACGGTCCGGCCGTAATGCTTGGTGAGATCTTCGGTCTCGATCGCCGCAGGCATGAAGACGATGGCGTGTTCCGGCGCAGCTTAACAGAAAGGAATGGCGCTCGATGGATCGCGCGGCGCGTCAGACGTGCGCCGCGCCGGTGAGGCGCCCGATGACGGCAAGGAAGTCCGCAGGATTGAGCCACGGCGCGACGAGACACGTCGCGCCCAGTTCGCGCGCGTCGATCTCGAGCAGGCGGTCGGGATCCGTGCACGTCACGATCGCGACGACCGGCCGCTCCGTGCGCGCGCGGATCGCGAGGTGCAGGCCGTTGTGCGTGCCGAGACGTTCGGCGGCCACGACGACGTCGAAGGCCTCCGCCTTGAGCATCTTCAACGCATCCTCGAATCCCGCGACGACGGTCGGGTCGTAGCCGGCGCTGGCGAGCGAGTCCGCGAGCCGGCGGCCGAGGGCGGCGTCAGGATTGACGATCAGCACTGGCGAGCGTTTCAACACGGCGACGAACGAGTCGGAGCAAAACAACGGCCACGGTTCAGCTGATACTAAGTTTAAGAGGCCGTTCAACTTACGTACGATGTATCCCGTGCCCCGGACGCAGAACTGTCATGGGACGGGTCAATCTGAAACGCGGGTGGGGGTTCGCACGGCGGCCGGCGAGCTCAGCCGAAAAGGCTGCCCCCGAGAAACATTCTGTCTACCAATTCCTCCGCGACGGCGACAACGTGTGTGCGAGTGTGCCGCCGCGGTTCAAGCGCCAGATTGCACGCTTCTTCAATCCTGACCGCACTTTGTTCTCTTCCGCTCCGCTGACTTCGTTCTGCCGGGCGATGGCCGGTCGCTTGCAGAACTCCCATCGCACCGCGACTTTGTTACTTGTTCCGGGAGATCTGCAGTGAGAATCCATGGCCAGTTGATGGGCGATAGCCTGCCCTTGATCGAATTGAAGGATGAAATCGAGCGCGTGGCGCGTTCCGATGCCAAGGTGCTCGTGACCGGAGAGAGCGGCGTCGGCAAGGAGCTGGTCGCCCGCGAGATCCACCGGCGGAGCCTCCGCGCGAGCCGGCCGTTCGTGCCCGTGAATTGCGCCGGACTCCCCGAGACGCTGCTCGAATCGGAGCTGTTCGGCCACGTCAAGGGCAGCTTCACGGGCGCGTACCGCGACAAGCCGGGCAAGCTCGAAACCGCACACGAAGGCACCGTCTTCCTCGACGAGGTCGGCGAGATGTCGCTGCGGATGCAGGGACTCCTGCTCCGGTTCCTCGAGACGGGCGAGCTGCAGAAGGTCGGCGCGGAGCGCGCGGCCGGCCTCGTCGACGTCCGGGTGCTCGCCGCGACCAATCGTCCGCTCCCCGATCTGATCGCGCAGGGCCTGTTCCGCGAGGATCTCTTCTATCGCCTCAACGTGATCCACCTGATGGTCCCGCCGCTGCGTGACCGGCGCGAGGACATTCCCCGGATGGTCGATCACTTCCTGCGCATGTTCACCCGCGCGAACATTTCGCCGGTGCAGGCGGTCGGGGCGGAGGCGATGGAGGCGCTCGTCCAGTACTCCTGGCCCGGCAACGTCCGCGAGCTGGAGAACGTCGTCGAGCGGCTCGTCGTCGTCGGCCGCAAGCCGCTCATCGATCTGTCGGATCTTCCGGCGGAGGTGCGCAGCGCGCGGCCGCGCTCGTCACCGATGGCAGCGCCGCCGCCGCCCAAGACCGTGGACGTCGTCGATCATCTCTACAGCCGCCTGGTGGCCGAGCGAGAGTCGTTCTGGACCGCGGTGTACCCGCTCTATATGCAGCGGGAGATTACGCGGACGCACGTGCGCGAAGTCGTGCAGAAGGGGCTCGAGGAGGCGCGCGGCAACTACAAAATCATGGTGCAGCTCTTCAACATGGAGACGCGGGACTACAAGAAGTTCCTGAACTTCCTGCGGAAGCACCAGTGTCAGTTGCCGTTCAAGGAATACCGGCAGGTGACGCACGCGTGACGGCGCGCGCCCGCGCCGGTCACGCGGGCAAATAGCCTTCGACGAGCGACGTGGCCGCGCGCGACGCCTGGGCGTCGTTGTCACGCGCGGCGGCTGGGAAAAGCGGCGCGAGCGCGCCGACCTCGGCCAGAACGGCCTCGACCGTCACGGGCTTCGACATATACGCGGAGGCGCCGAGCGCGAGCGCTTCCTTTTCGATCGTGCGGTCGGCGATGCCGAGCACGATCACTTTCATCTGCGGGCGCTCGCCCCGGCCGCGCAGCAGCAGGTGCAGACCGTTGTAGGGTCCGAGTCGTACGCCCGCAATCAGGACGGCCGGGTCGCTGGCGCGCAGCATCCGGCGCGCGTCGCCGAAGGTTTGCGCGCCCATCGCGACATACCCCGATCGGGCGAGCGCGGTGACCAGCGTCGCCACCAGGCGCGCGTCCTCGTCGACAATCAACACCGTTGTGGCCATCAGAAGCCTTCCCGTTTGATCGATCGCCATGTGCAATTTGAGCGCCGAGACGTTCGTGTCGCTCGCCGCAATGTGGCGAACGAACTCGAACGGACACTTGCAGCGGTTGTCGCTGGCATCGAGCGAGATTCGGCTCATGCGAATCGGCTCATGTCTTGACTGGGTAGTCAGTTCGTTGACTGCTCAGTATCCGTAACGACGAGAGGCGCGGGAGAGTTTAGTCGCGCTGGCGCGGAACTACAGGCTGCGAAGACCTCGCGTGACGCGCGTCCAAGGCCGGTTTTGCTGGCGATTTTTCCCGCGTCTCGTGCCGGATCGGTGGCGGTCCCTTTGCTATCGCCCTGCTCGTTACCTGGAGCTCGAAACGATGTGGATTTCTGCCGGCATCTGGCTGGTCATGGCGACCTCTCTCCTCGCTGCGGGCGCGCAGGCCCCCGTCGGCGCCCCCCCGGGATCGAGTCGCGCCCTGGAAGTGCGGAAGCTCGCCGCGAACCGTGGGATTACGCCGCCGGCGGGTTACCTCATCGGGCCCGACGACCACCTCGCGATCAATTTCTGGCGTGACAAAGAGCTGTCCGCGGACGTCATCGTCCGCCCCGACGGACGCATTTCGCTGCCGCTCCTCAACGACGTTGACGCCGCGGGCCTGACACCGGAGGCGCTCCGTCTCCGCCTCGTCGAGGAAGCGAAGCGCTTCGTCACGGATCCGACCGCGACCGTCATCGTCACCGAGATCCGCAGCCGCCGGGCGTTCATCACGGGCAATGTCGAGAAGCCCGGCGCGTACATGCTGAACACGTCGATGACGGTGCTGCAGCTCATCGCAAGCGCCGGCGGACTCAAGGAATTCGTCGGCGGCCGGAACATTGTCGTGGTGCGCACCGAGGGGGCGCAGCACGCGCGGTTCTCGTTCGATTACCAGGCGGTCGTGAAGGGACGCAACCTGCAGCAGAACATCGAGCTGAGGCCAGGTGACACGGTCATCGTCCCATGAGATCGACGGGCAGGCGGCCGTTCTTCGCGGTTCTGATCGGCGTTGTCCTGGCAGGTGGCGCCGAGACCGCCGTCGCGCAGCAGCCCGCGTCCGGCGCCGACGCGCCGCGGTCCGGCCTGCTGATCTCGACCGACTCCGGGTACGACACCGCGGAGTCGGGTTCTGGCGACGCGCGCGCCGCTCGCCGCGATTCGCCCGGCCGGCTTCACGCCGAATGGTTTCGCCTGGCGTCGACGCGCCGATCCGTGGTGCGGTTCTGGACAGGCGTCACGGCTGGCGTCCCCGACAGCGATCGAACGCACGCCGAGGCGTTTGCCTTCGCGGCGTCGACGGTGCTGAGCCGGCGGACGCACTTCGATTTCGACGCCCGCGTCAACGCGGCGCCGGTGGACCTGTTCTCGGCGCTCGGCAGCGCCGGGCCGTCCGCGACGCCGGTCACGACGACGTCGTCGTCGTTTACGGAAGGGCGGATGATTACTTACGATGCGCGCGCCGTGCTGAGCCGGGCGCTTGGCGCCCGCACGTCGATGAACATCGAGTTGTCGCACACGGGGTCGTCCACCGAGCGCCGCGGCGTTCGCAACGAACGGATCGGCGGACTCGTGCGCCGTCGCATCGGACCGTTCTCGACGATCCGAGCCGGGTACGCGTTCGACGTCGCGGTGGCCGCATCGAGCGGCGCACAGGCGATCGATCGGCGTCATGACGTGGATCTCGGCGTCGACTACGCGCGGCCGCTGTCGTTTTCCCGCCATACGCAGATTGGGTTCGGGACCGGCACGTCGGTCCTGACGAACGCGACGGGACGTCGTTTACGGCTCGCGCTCTCGAGCAGTCTGGCGCGCGATTGGAGCCGCGCGTGGTCGGCGCGCCTGGAGTACAACCGTCCGATCGAGTACCTCGCCGGCTTTGCGCAGCCGTTTCTCTCGGACGCGGTGACGGTTGGAGCGAACGGACGCCTCGGGCGTCGTACGACGCTGACGCTCGCGTCAGGATTCTCTCGCGGCGGGGTCGGATTCGGCGCCACGCGACCGCAATTCTCGAGCCGATCCACGTCGGGCCGGCTCACGGTGCCGATGGGACGTGCGTGGGCCGTCGAGTTCGAGGCGCACGACGCCCGTTATCAGTTGGGAGCGGCCGTGCCGCTTCCGTCGTTCATTCCGGAGCGGTTCGTTCGGCGCGGCGCGCGCATCGGGTTCGTGTGGTCGTCGCCGTGGACCGGACGCTGAGGTTCCCGTGCTACCTGGACGTCAATACCGCGTCGAAGACATCCTGCGCATCGCCTGGCGGCGAAAGTGGCTGATCGTGTTGCCG
Organism: Acidobacteriota bacterium; assembly: GCA_003223835.1. GTDB lineage: Bacteria > Acidobacteriota > Vicinamibacteria > Vicinamibacterales > 2-12-FULL-66-21 > Gp6-AA38. Next base: position 15,357 of record QHWR01000107.1, read on the forward strand.
TTCGTGGTGATCTCGACCGCTACCGTGTTCGTCACCAAGCGGCTGCCAAACCAGTACCGATCGGAAACGGTGATCCTCGTCGTGCCGCAGAAGGTGCCCGAGAGCTACGTGCGATCCACCGTCAGCGGCCACATCGAGGATCGACTGCAGTCGCTGCAGCAACAGATTCTGAGCCGCAGCCGCCTCGAGCGCATCATCGACGACTTCAATCTCTTCACCGCTCAGCGCCGCGTGAGGCCGATGGAGGCGATCGTCGAAGGGATGCGCGCGGCGATCAAGGTCGAAACGGTCCGGGGCGGCGACGCGTTCAGCGTGTCGTACACCGGGTCGGATCCGCTGATCGTGAAGGCGGTGACCGAGCGCCTCGCCTCGCTGTTCATCGAGGAGAACGTCCGCGACCGCGAGATGCTCGCGATCGGCACGAGCGATTTCCTGCAGACTCAGCTCGACGACGCACGCAAACGGCTCATCGAGCAGGAGAAGAGGCTCGAAGAGTACCGGCTCCGGTACGCGGGGCAGTTGCCGTCACAGGCGGCATCCAATCTTCAGGCGCTCCAGAACGGGCGCATGCAGCTCCAGGCGCTGGATGACGCGCTCGCCCGTGCGCGCGATCGGCAAGTGACGCTCGAGCGTGCGGTCGGGGATCTTCTGGCGACCGAGACTCCGACGGCCGCGCCCGTCGCCGCGACGGCGCCCCCGCCGCCAGCCGCCAGCGGGGATCCGGCGGCTCTTGCGGGATCGACGCCGGCCGAACAGCTTCTCGACGCACGTCGCAGGCTGGCGGCGCTGGAGTCGCGGCTGCTGCCCGAGCATCCCGATATCGCGCGACTGAAGCGCCAGATCGCCCAGCTCGAACCGAAGGTCGCGGCCGACTCGGCAGCATCGGCCGCGACGACGCCGTCGGCGGCGGCGCGTCCCGCCCGCGACGCCGCGCAGGTGGCACGCGAGCGGCGCATTCGTGACATCAGGGCGGACCTCGATGCCATCGGACGCGAGATCGCCGCCCGCCAGAACGACCAGCAGCGCGTGCGGACCGAGATGGCCCTCTACCAATCCCGGCTCGACGCCGCGCCGATCCGCGAAGCGGAGATGACGGAGCTGACGCGCGACTACGACACCATCCAGCAAATCTACCGGGGACTTCTTGCCAAGCGTGAGGACTCGAAGGTTGCCGCGAACCTCGAGCAGCGTCAGGTCGGCGAACAGTTCCGGGTCCTCGACCCCGCGCGCGTGCCGGAGCGGCCGTTCAGCCCGGATCGCATGAAGCTCAATCTCATGGGAATCGCGTTCGGCCTGGTGCTCGGACTCGCGTCGGTGGCGGCGATCGAATACTTCGACACGAGCCTGAAGACGGAAGACGACGTCCGCACGGTGTTGTCGCTCCCGGTGATCGCGACGATTCCGCTGCTGACGCAGACGATGGGGGACGTGAGGGTGCGCGCCCGGCTGCGTTGGTCCTTTACCGCCGGTGCGGCGGCCATCGTGATCGCGATAGCCACGATCGTGTGGAGATTCAGGGGTTGACGGCCATGCATGATTTCGCATCGAGCGTCGAGCAGCCGTTCCGGATCGCGCCCGTGGACCGGGGCAACGGCGTGCGCGCGACGATCGACCGCCTGCCGGGCAAGGTCGTGCTGAGCCCCGACACGCCGTCCGCGGTCGTGGAGCAATACCGCCGGCTGGCGGCGACGCTGCACCACCAAAACGCTGACGGCCACCAACCTGGCCCTGACGCTCACCGAATCGTTCCGCCGCCGCGTTCTCGTGATCGACGCGGATCTGCGCCGGCCGTCGATGCACCACACCTTCGGGTTGCCTAACAATACCGGGCTCAACGACGCGCTGCTCGGGCGCGACAACATGCCCACCGCCTTCGAGATGTCGTCCCGGCTCACCGTGCTGCCGGCAGGCTGCCCCAATCCGGATCCGATCGGCGTGCTCACGTCACCGGCGATGCGGCAGCTCGTCAAGTTCGCGAGGGACGGCTACGACTGGGTGCTCATCGACACGCCGCCGGTCGGTCTGCTGACCGACGCGCACCTCGTCGCCCAGATGGTCGATGCGGTCGTGATGGTGGTGAGCGCCGGCGCGGTGCCGTACCGGGTCGTCCAGCGCTCGGCCGACGCGCTCGGCCGCGACCGGATCATCGGCGTCGTCCTCAATCGCGCGGCGGCGGCGCCGTTCGAGCGCGCGTATGGGTACGGCGGCTATGGCGGCTATTACGGTGCGCACTCGCACGAGGATCAAGAACAGGCATGAACGGGTTTCTCGTCAGCCGGTTCACCTGGCGCTCGGCCACGCTCGTGATGTGCGAGGGCCTGCTGATCGCGGGAGCGATCGCGGCGGTCCTGCACGTTCGGCTCGGCGTGCCCGTCTGGCACAGCGCGGACGCCGGTCCGCTGGTCGGACGTCTGCTGCTGATGACGCTGATCTGCCAGGCGTGTTTGTACTACCGCGACCTGTACGAATTCCGCCTGCTCGCCACGCGCGCCGAATTGATCCCGCGCGTGCTCCAGTCCACGGCGGCGAGCGCCGTCGTCTTCGCCGCGCTGTCGATCTTCGCGCCCAGCCTCGTGATCGGGGATGGCGTGTTCGGCGCCTCGGCGGTGCCGGTCGTCGTGTGCGTCATCGCGTGGCGCCTGACGTTCGATTGGTTGTCGCGCCGGATTCCGGCGCGCGAGCGGGTCCTGCTGCTCGGCGGCGGCGGCGCGGCGCTCGAGCTCGCACGCGAGTTGAACGGCCGCACGGAAGGCGCGATCGAGGTCGTCGGCTTCGTCGCCGCTGACGGCGAGGCCGGCGTGGAGTCGCTCGGGACGATCGAAGACATTCCGGCGATCGTTCGCGGGCGGAACGTCGATCGCGTAGTGGTGAATCTGGCGGATGCACGCGGCAAGCTGCCGATGGACAAGCTGCTCGAGATGAAACTCGACGGCGTCCGGTTCGACCATCTCGCGTCGATGTACGAACAGTACACCGGGCGCATCGCGATCGAGCATCTGCGTCCAAGCTGGCTGATTTTCTCGGAGGGATTCCGCAAGACGCGACTGCTGCGGATGGCGAAGCGCCTCGTGGATATCGCCGGCGCGGCGCTCGCGCTCGCGCTCGCGGCTCCCGTGATGGCCGTCGTCGCGTGCATGGTTCGCTTGACGTCACGCGGCCCCGTCCTCTATCGGCAACGCCGCGTCGGCCAGGACGGCCGCGTGTTCACGGTTCGAAAGTTCCGGTCGATGCGACCGGACGCGGAGGCGGCGACGGGCGCCGTGTGGGCGGGCGAGAACGACGACCGCGTCACGAGCATCGGGCGCTTCCTCCGGCGGTCGCACCTCGACGAGCTGCCGCAGTTGTGGAACATCCTCGTCGGCGACATGAGCCTGGTCGGGCCGCGCCCGGAACGTCCCGAGTTCGTCAAGGACCTGACGAAGGCGATTCCGTTCTACGGGCAGCGGCACATCGTACGGCCGGGGCTCACCGGCTGGGCGCAGGTGCGCTACAGCTACGGCGCGAGCGTCGAAGACTCGATGCAGAAGCTGCAGTACGACCTCTTCTACATCAAACACATGTCGGTGGCGCTCGACGCCTACATCGTATTCAGGACCATCAAGAACGTCCTGCAAGGACGTGGCGTGTGATCATGGGGCAGCAGCGCGGCGCGGCAACGACCGACCGGATTGTCAATGCGATGACGGTCGACGTGGAGGAGTACTTCCACGTCACCGCCTTCGACGGCGTCCTCCCGCGCAGCCGCTGGGACACGCTCGAGAGCCGCGTCTGTGCGACGACGGATCGCGTCCTGCGGATCCTGGACGACGCCGGTGTGTCGGGCACGTTCTTCGTGCTGGGATGCGTTGCCGAGCGCCATCCGGACCTGGTCCGTCGCATCGCGGCGCAGGGCCACGAGATCGCGTCGCACGGCTACGCGCATCGGCTCGTCTACGATCAGACGCCTGCGGCGTTCCGCGCCGACGTCGTGCGAGCGAAGGCGATCCTCGAGGACGCGTCGGGAACGCCCGTCCTCGGATTCCGGGCGCCGAGCTATTCGATTACGCCGCGGTCGCTGTGGGCGTTCGACGTGCTGATCGAAACGGGGCACGTCTACGACGCGAGCATCTTTCCGATCCATCACGATCGCTACGGCATTCCGGTGTCGCCGCGAGAGGCGTACGTCATCACGCGGGACGCTGGATCGCTCGTCGAGGTTCCCGCGACGACGTGCCGCTGGGCGGGGTTGAATCTGCCGGTCGGCGGAGGCGGATACTTCCGGCTCCTGCCGTACGCGTGGACGCGGTTCGGCATCGATCGCGTGAACCGCGTCGAGCGCCGTCCCGCGATCTTCTATATCCATCCCTGGGAGCTGGACCCGGAGCAGCCGCGGCTGCCCTGCGGGCTGTTGAGCCGCGTCCGGCATTATCGCAACCTGCACCTCACGGAGAGCCGGCTGCGCCGCCTGCTGCGCGATTTCCGGTTTGCGCCGCTGCGCGCGACCGTCAGCGCGCTGCCCCGGTCTCGGCCGGAGCGCTTGTCGACGGCTTACGCGCTGCCGTATCTGTGGTAGCGATCGGCTGAAAAAGCTCGAAGCTACAGGCGCGAGATCGTAAAGCGATACTTGCCGGAGGATTCCAACCCGATGGCATCCGTGAATTCCACCTCCACCGCCATCGCATCGCCAAGAAACGCGCGGACCTTCGCGATCAGCGTGTCCAGGGCTTCTTGTGACCACCCGGGCCCACGCACGATCCGGGCTCGAACGGCGTCACGCCGCTCCTGAATGAACTGGACCTGCCGCAACCCGTCGATGTTCGTGATGCCGTAGGTCGCGAGCACGATGCCGGAGACCTTCTGGCCGTTGAGCGCGGTCAGAAAATCCGTTGTCCGTCCCCCTCGCAATTCGAGGATCGGCAGACCGCGACCGCAGTCGCATCTCGACGGTTTCAAATATCCGACGTCGCGGCTTCGATACCGAATGAGCGGCATCGCGTAGTTCTTCAGATCCGTGATGACGATCTCGCCACCGCTGTCAGGCGCCGCCGCCGGATCCTGCAGGACCTCGAGCAGAAGGTTCTCGGCGTTGACGTGCAGGCCCTGATGCCGATCGCATTCCGAGGCGATGACGGCGAACTCCCGGCATCCGTAGCGGTCGAAGACCGCGCACCCGAACGTCGACTCGATCAGCGCCCGGCCCTCGCCGGTCAGGACCTCGCCTGAGCAGATAATCGCGCGCGGGCGCATCGGCTCCAGCCCCGCGTCCTTCACGAATCGCGCGAAGAGCGTCAACGTGTTGGCGTACGCGACGACGAACGCCGGCTGGTAGCGCTGCAGCCGCTCGCAGAAGCGGCGCATGCGTGGTTCGTCGAGCGCCGACGCGTCGAGCGCCATGTCTCGGCCGAGCACGCGGTTGCGAAACCGGCCCGCACGGGATCCACCGGCGACATCCCTCGGCGCTCCCCAGAGCAGCGCTCTCTTCTCTCCGATGTCCCACCCCGTCCACCGATCGTGCCGGATGACCGCCGCCTCGCGGCTGTCGCGGCGATCTTCGTCGTAATAGAAGACCATCGGGCTGCCGGTCGACCCGCCGGTCATGTCCCTGATGAGCGGCCGCGGGCGGTAGTTGTCGGCGACGAGCTCGGAGAGCGACTCCTGGATCTCCGCCTTCGTCAGGGTCGGAATCCGGTTGATGTCGTCGAGGGACTCGACGTCGCCCGGAGAGACGCCGGCCTCCGTCCATTTCTTCCGGTAAAAGGCGCACTGGTCGAATGCGTGCTGCAGGATCGCTTTGAGCTGCACCCATTGAAGCTCCCGCAGGGCGTCGGAGGAAAGACGTTCGGTCTTCGCGAGCTCCCGCGCGTAAACGAGACGGCGGCTTCCGGTTCTTTCGGACCCACGCCGGGAACAGCAGGCTGCGAATGAGAAATGCGGTCGGATCCATGAGCCACAGCCACCCTATCGGGAGACCGCCTCCTCGAGTACGGCGGCGAACCGCTCTGTGAGAACCCTGCGGTCGAACCGTTTGATGTACGAACCGTCCGCGCGCCCGCGCAGTGTCCCCGCGCGCCATCGTGCGTACAGCGAAAGGATCGTGCGTTGGATTTCCTGGACGTCGCCCGGCCGCACCGTGACGCCGAGGCCGCTCCGGTCGAGAATCTCCGTCAGCGCACCGGGTTCGGCGATCGCAAGGATCGGCCTGCCGATGGCGAGGTACTCGAACACCTTTGCCGGGATGTGCGAAGACCCGTGAGTGCCACTCCGGGACAGCAGCAGCAGCACGTCGCTGCGTCGCGCCCACGCAAGCGCCGCGGCGTGCGGCTGCGATCCGCGCGACCGGAGAATTCCCGCCGCTGCCAGCCGCCGAACCGGCGCGCGATCGCCGCCGTCGTCGACGCCGATCAGGTTGATCCGCAGCGCGTCTTTGAGGTGGCCGTTGGCCTCGATGCCCGTGTGGGTAATCGTCACGTGCGCGGGATCGGGTTCGTCGGTTGCCGCCGTGGAGAAATCCTCCTCGTCATAACCGTTGGTAATCACCGCGATGCGCCGTTCGGCGAGGCGCGGAAATTCGGCACGCAGCTCGTCGGGCTCGCCGGGAGTCACGACGACGACGTTCGCCGCGTTCGCGAGGATGGCTCGCTTCACCCGCGTCTGCACTCGCATCAGCGGTCCCTGGCTGAAACCCGGCGGCCGCGTCGAGCCGTTCACAATCCAGGGATCCCGGAAGTCGACGACGTGCGGTTTCCCGAAGCACCTGGCCAGCAGAAACGCGGCGACGTGGCTCGAATGCGGAGGTGACGAGGAATAGATGACGTCCACGCGCCGGGTCAGTAGAACGCGCGCGCCGCGAAAGAACGCCGCCGGCACCCAGAACACGTGCGAATCGGGACACTCGAGCAGGCACCTGGACACGAACTGCTTGAAGCGCGCGAACCACATGCGCCGCGGCGACGTGTTGGTCGCATCGCGATTGTCCAGGGGCGCGGTGCTCGTCGCGGCCGGACCGCGGCGTCGAGATCGCCACGCGGACATTCTTGCCAGCCAGTCGGCGGCGTCCGTATCGCGCGTACGCAGAACGACGACGTCGGGTGGAAGCTGGCGGCTCAGACTTTCGTCCTGAAACGCGTCCGGTCGGGGCTTGATTGTGACCACGATGGACCGCCAGCCGAACTGTCCCAGATACTTGCAATATTTCAGCGTGCGGCGGCCGCCCACGTACGCTTCGGGCGGGAATGCATACGCGATCATCAGCACCGTCCGCGCAGGCGACATCGTGGAGCTCACCGGGTCGATCCGGGCCATTGCGGCGTCGGTGGTCACAGGATTCCCTCCGACGCGAGCGCCGCCAGCGTCTGCGCAGGAACCGCGCAGACAACTTCCTGGTACTTGCCGGATGTCGGGTTGCGCGGAATGTCCGCGACGACACGCACGCGAATCGCAATCTGGGTCCCCATGATCGAGCGCACCTCGTTCACGATGTCCTCCCGAATCGTCGCGGGGGCGCCGGGTTGGAGGACGACGTGAACGTCGAGCGAAGCAATGTCCGATTGCACGAACTGCGCGTCCGTGATGGACGGCTGCTCCCAGAAGAGATCCGTCAGCATCAAACCGGCAACCGGCGTGCCGTCCGCGCGGTAGAGCGTGTCGGCGACGCGCCCGTGCAGGGCGGAAAACGTCGGCAGCGCGCAGCCACACCCGCACGGGGACGACGAGGGCATCGCGAGGTCGCCCGTCGCATAGCGAATCAGGGGCATCCCGTAGTTCAGCAGATCCGTCGTGACGATTTCGCCCGACTCTCCCGGATGGGCGGCGCGGCCGCTCCGGAGGATCTCGACGAGCACGCTGCCCGCATCCACGTGAAAGCCGTCGTGCCGCTCGCATTCGAAGCCGACGCAGCCGTGTTCCCGCGAGCAGTACAGGTTGAAGACCTCGCCGCCGAACCGTTCCTGAAACAGCGCGCGTTGAGACGGGCGGAGCGTCTCGGCGGTGCAGATGACGCGCGCTACGCGCACGCGGGCGAGTCCCTCGCGATCGATGAACCTGGCGAACTGCTCGATCGCATTCGGATAGCCGTACAGGACCGACGGGCGAAACGCTTGCAGGCGGCGGTGGTAGTCGAGCATCTCCTCGCGCCGCATCACCGTGCAGCAGGCCACCGCTTCGGCGCAGCCGAACTGACGGAAGCGCTGTTTGAGCCGTCCGGTGGCGTCCGGCGGCCGTAGGTCCGCATGCGCTCCCCAAATCAGCGCGCGCTTGTCCCCGGGCCGGTAACCGCAGCGTTCGAGCACGCCCCACTGGCGCCCGAAGCGTGCGACGGAACACCCCGTGTCGCGGTAGAACGCCGTCTGAACCCCGGTTGTGCCGCCGGTGTAGTCGAGCCGGAGCGCCGCCGGGTCGAAGCGCTCGGAGACGAAGTCCATTTTTCGCTCGCGGAGCTCGCGCTTCGTGACAAGCGGAAGCCGGCGCAAATCCTCGACGGTCGTCGTCAGCGACGGCACGAACCCCGCGGCCTTCCACGTCTCACGGTAGTAGGGGGCCGTCGCGTACGCGTGGACGAGGAGACGGCGCAACGCGTCGAGCGCGTGCCGCTCGATCTCGCGCGGTCCGGATCGCGACAACGTACGAAACCGCCGGCGGTGCGGCTTCCAGCCGGCGAGTCCGTCTCTCCGCGTCACGACGTCGTACGCGAGGCTTCTCAGGCGCGTCATCGTCATCACATGAAGCGCTCGTACCAGTTCTGGAACATGACCAGCGCGAAGAGCTGGCGGTCGTGGGACTCGCGGCGGCTCATGTGCGCGTCGATCAGAGTCCGCACGCCCTCTTCGTCAAAGAGGCCGTGCGCGGCGAGACGTCGAGGCGACAGCGTGTCGCAGACGTACTCGCGAAGATCGCCCCTGAGCCAGGCCGCCATCGGCGACGCGAAACCCTGCTTTCGATGGTTGAGCACTCCTTCAGGCACCAGGTCGCGCGCGACTTGCTTCAGCAGGTATTTCTTCGTGACGGACCGCAGTTTGAGCGACGACGGGATCGTCGCGCAGAACTCGACGAGCGTATGGTCCAGGAACGGCACGCGAAGCTCGAGGCCGTAGCGCATGCTCAGTCGATCGCTCAGCGCCAGAATGTCTTCCGGGACGTACGAGTGGAGATCGTGATACGCCGCGCGATCCAGGAGATCCATCGCGAACGGCGCCTCGAACAGCTGCGTGTCCGTGGCGCCATCTCGATCGGGCAGCGCGCCGGGACGGCAGACGCGCTGTTTCAGACGCTCGTTGAAGACCGTCACGTAATCGAGATATCGCCGCGACGCGGGCAGATGCGCCGATCGGACGAAGCGCTTCAGATGATTGACGGTGTAATGACCGTCCTGGCGCTCGGCCAGCTTGTTGACGAGCGGCGCCACGACGCCGCGTCGCAGGAACGACGGCAGCCGCTCGTACTGCGCGCTCAGCTTGAGGCCGAGGTATCGCTCGTAACCGGCGAACAGTTCGTCGCCTCCCAGGCCCGTCAACGCGACGGTGACGTGCGCCCGGGCCAGCTTGCAGATGTAGTAGCTCGGCACGACGGAATCGTCTCCGAACGGCTCGTCGAAGCTCTCGACGACGTCGTGGAGCATTTCCTCGAGGTTCGGTTCGACCTCGAACTCCGTGTGAATCGTCCCGTATCTCCGGCTGACCGAGCGGGCATAGACCCGTTCGTCGAGGTAGCCTCCGACGCTGCCGCCGAACCCGATCGTGAACGTCTTGATCGGCCCTGCCGCGCATGCGTTCATCAACGCGACGACGAGGCTCGAATCGACGCCGCCGCTCAGGAACGCGCCAAGCGAAACGTCGCTCATCAAATGCGTCCGAACCGCGTCGGAGAACAATTCGAGGAACCGCCGCCCGAGCGCGGATTCATCCGGCTCCTGGACGGGGTTGAACCGGAGCTGCCAGTACCGCTTCGTCTCGGTCCGTGAGCCCTCGCAGATCAGGAGATGGGCGGGGTCGAGCTTCCGGATTTCCTTGTAGATGGTCAGCGGGGACGGGATGTACCCGAAGGTCAGGTACCGATCGAGGGCTTCGCGATCGAGATGAAGCTGGAACACGCCCGACCGCGCGAGCGCCTTGATCTCCGATCCGAAGAGCACGTACTTGCCGTTTCGGGCGTAAAAAAGCGGTTTGATGCCCAGCCGGTCGCGGCCAAGAATCAGACGCTGGCGCCGTTCGTCCCACAAGGCGAACGCGAACATCCCGCTGAGACGCGCGACGAACCGCTCGCCCAGGTCTTCATAGAGATGGACGATCACTTCGACGTCGCTGCGGGTCCTGAAGACATGGCCCGCGGCCTCGAGCTCGCGGCGCAATTCCTGGTGGTTGTAGATTTCCCCGTTGCAGACGACCGTGACCTGGCCGTCCTCGCTCGAGATCGGCTGATGCCCGCCCATGACGTCGATGATCGAGAGCCGCGCCATGCCCATCTGCAGCCGGTTCGCGAAGTGAAATCCCTCGTCGTCCGGACCTCGATGCCCGATGGCGCGCACCATCTGCGTGACGATCTCCCGTTCGGGAGTCGCGCCCTGCAGGTCGTAGACGCCGGCGATGCCACACATCAGTGGACCTCTTGTTTCAGCAGCGCACAGAGCGCGTCCCGGCGCGTCGTCCACTCGGCGCGCAAGTCGCGCCTGAGGGCCGCCATCTCGCCGGCGAGCTGCCGGCGCATCCCGAGCGCACGCGTGATCGCGGCGGCGTGCAAGACGGGATCGTGGGCGGAATAGATCGTGCCGTTTCTGAAGTACTGCCGGAGCGCCGGCGTGTCCGACGTCACGAGGGGTTTGGCGAGCGCGACCGCTTCGTAGGCGCCGCACACCAGGCAGTCGTCCATCATCGTGAGGTCCACGATGACGTCGGCGCGGGCCAGGAGCTGCTCGTACGCGCTCTCGGAAAGAAAGCCCGTCAGATGCACGTGCGAGGGGACCGCCACCGCACGTTTCATGCGCCGCGGATTACCCGTGACGTAAAGATCGATCGATGGTCCGATCAGACGCGCGGCGTCGATCACTTCCAGAAACGGCTCGTCCGGAGCGTAGGTGCACACGAACACGACCGCTGGGCGCGCCGCGTTTTCAAGCGCGTGCGGTCGAACGGCGAGGCCCGGGATCCTGTCCGGCAATGCGAAGGCCCGGCCGCCGTGCTGCTCGACGACGCGTTTCAGCGCGTCGTTGCTGACGACGCTGACGTCCGCCGTACGGTGGATGAATCGAAGGGCCGCCAGGTACAACCTCCCCGAATAGTTGAACGGCACGACCGCTTCGTTGTGCAGGTCGGCGACGAGCCGGTAGCCGAACGCGTGCTTCAACAGCGAGACCCAGACGCCGAGGAGCACCGACGGACACTGCACCAGAAGAACTGACGGACGTCGTCGCGCGAGGCGCCAGACCGTCTGCCAGAGCAGAATCGGGTATCTCACAAGCCAACGGGACCGGGACGTCAACTCGACGAGCTCCGCGTGGAGTGAACGCGACAATTCACGCGTCCGCCGGTGGCGCTCCCACGAGATCCAGACGGCGCCGTCCGGCAGACGCTCCGCCGGAGCGAACGCCCTCACCGTTTCAGGTGCAACGCGGGACAACTCTGCGCCAATCATCGTTCTCAACCCAGCCGCGGCGTCCACACCGTCTGGCGGCGCCCGCGCAGAAAGCTGACCAGCGCGTGCGCGGCGGCGGCATTGATCACCACGAAGTAGTAGGGAAGGCTCACGATTCGATTCGAGCGGCCCAGTCGCTCGACGACGTGTCCCGCGGCCGCCAGCAGCAACAGGGCTGAACCGGCGAGGAAGCTCGCGCGATAGAACCATCCGGCCGATTGCAGCGTCGCAGCGCTCAGGTACAGGGGCGGAAGCGCCGCGAACGCCAGATAGCGAAGCGCTTTGTGCGAGAACAACTGAATCGAAAACAGTCCGTAGCGGCGGACGTCGAAGAGCTCGCGCATTTCGGCGAGCGTCCACCAGGCTCTCAGCGCAACCCGCACGCGCATCCGATACTCCGCTCCGGACGTCGTCAGGCTGTCTTCGCGCAGGAGGGCGGCGGGTTCGTACACGACGCGATAGCCGCGCCGGACGACATCCAGGGGAAGCACGAAATCCGGCAGCTGCTCGTCCCGCATCGAAACGTAGAGTGACTTGCGGACCGCGTCGATTCCGCCGTTCACGCCGACGATCGATCCGAAGTTCGTTTCCGCGCGCCTCAGCATGTCCTCGTAGGTCATGTACAACGAGCAACCGAGTCCGGCTCCCGCAACGTCACCGTAGATCAGCCGGCCCGTTACGTAGCCCACTTGCGGATCCTGGAAGTTACGCACGAGCATCCGGATGGCATCGGCGCCGTATATTGAGTTCGCGTCCGCGAACACAAGGACTTCTCCGGTCGCGCGCGGAACGGCGAGGTTCAGCGCCGCCGTCTTGCCGCGCTGCGGTTCCTGTCGAAGGACCATGACGCGATCGTCACCGGCGGCACGGGCGATCCGATCCGTATCGTCGGTCGAGGCGTCCGACACGACGATGATCTGCAGCTTGTCGCGTGGATAGTCGAGGCGGACCTTGTTCTCGATCGTGGCGGCGATGCGCGTCGCCTCATTCCGCGCGGCGGTCAGAATGGAAACCGTCGGCTCGTACGTGCCGCGTCCGACGTCGCGGGTGAACAGGCGGCCGAAGCCGATCGCCAGGGCGGCATAGCCGACGTAGGCATACAGGACGACGCCGAACGAGATCCAGAAGACGTATTCCACAGGCAGCACCTCAGGAACTCGCCGGCGCCGGGTGAAGAGACCGAGCGTCAACACGGGCGGCCACCCGTTCAACAGCCTGGGCCTCGGCGGGCTGCGTCAGCCGTCCCAGCACCTCGGTGAGTCCCGCGGTCAAGTACCACTCGTAGCTCGAGAGACCGTAACTGGCGAAGCTGAAGAGGACGTTCATCCCGATGAACACCTGCACGGCGGGCACGAGGCCGCAGAGCAGCGTCGGCGGCGCCGCCGAGCGGCGAAGCGCGCGTCCGCCGGCCGCGAGGTCCAACAGCAGCGAACGCATGAACATCAGGAAGATCACGAGGCCGCAGACGCCGAGCTCCTGCGAGATCTCGAGGTAGAGGTTGTGCGACAGCTGGTCCACGCTGCCGAAGTTGAAGTTGGCTTCGCGCGACGTGCCGAGCCCGTGCCCGAACAACGGCCGGTGCATCGTGACCTGGAGGTTGTCCTTCTGGCGATCCAGGCGCGTCTGCACCGTCGCCGAGTTTTTCGTCTGGCCGCTGAAGATCGAAGTGTAGCGGTCCTGCTGGTCCGGCGAGAGGCGCGGCACCACGATGAGCACGGTGGCGGCGACGACCGCCAGGAGCGCGACCTTGTGCCGGCTCTTCCACCAGACCAGCGCGAAAATCGCCGCGAGCCCCACGAGCCCCGACCGCGATCCCGTCAGGACCAGCACGTAGATCAGGAATGGCAACGAAACCAGATAGATGAGACGTCCCGCCACACTCCTGCCGGTCAGGTAATGGAGGAATGGCAGAACGGTCAGGACGATGGCCGCGAGACCGTTCGGGTTCACGACGTCATCGGGCGCGCCCGACAGACGATCCATGTACTCCCAATCGGCCATGCTGGCGATGGAACCCCAATACCCCTGCGTGAGGTGCAGGTACAGCGGTTCGAACACGCGGAACATCTGGCAGCCGATGAAGACGATCAACAGGTGCTTGAGCCGTCCGCGCGTGGTGACGAGCGCGACGGTGAACGGAAAGAAAACGAACCCTTTCAGAAACTGCGGAAACCCGGTTTTCACGACGCTGCCGGGCCACTCGACGAGCGGCAGCGTCACGATGATGTAGATGACGAGCGTCCACAGGAGACGCCGCGTCCGCCGATCGGCGCGCGGCTCCTGCGAGCCGGCCGTGCTCACGACGCACAGCACGGCGATCAGGCACAACAGTACGAGGTCGGCTCTGATGGAGGCCAGCGCCTCATAACGCGTCGGCAGGTGCAGAAACCAACTGCACACGAACACGAGGTACAGACGGAATGCCAGCGTGTCCATGTCAGTGCGTCAGAACACGCCGGTACAGGTCCGCGTACTCGCGGACCATTTCGCTGGCTCGAAAGGACTGCCGGACGCGGGTCGCTGCCCGGTCAACCAATTCGGCGCGCAACGCAGCGTCCTGGAGAAGACGTTCGATCGCCGACGCGAGGCTCGACGGATCGCCCGGTTCAACGAGGAGGCCGCAGTGGCTTTCTTCCAGGACTTCACGGAGACCGCCGACGCGCGATGCGATCACGGGGACGCCGAGCGCCATCGCTTCCAGAAGGACGTACGGGAGTCCCTCGTGCCGGGATGGGATGACCACCGCGTCGAGCGCGGCGATGCGCTCGTGCACGGCCGGCGTGAATCCATGGAAGCGCACGCGGTCCGCCACGCCCCATTCCTCCGACCACCGTCGGCACTGCGCTTCGAGCGGCCCCGTGCCGAAGACGTGCACACGAATCGCGTCGAGGTGTCTCAGGCGGACGAGCGCCTGCAGCAGCTCGCGATGGCCTTTCACCGGAGCGATCCGTCCGACGATTCCGATGTTGAATGTGCCGGCGTTGCGTTTTCTCCGCGCGATCCCGGACGATCGGGGGGGCGGCATCTCGATGCCGTTGTAGATGACCCGCTGCGGGATCGCGCGGCGTCGCAGACGCGCGTGCGACTCGATGTCGTTCGACACGAACGCGACGCCATCGACCACCGCATGAGACGCGAGACGTTCGATCGCGACGTTGGCCGACAGACGGCAGTGGTTCCACACGCCCCGCCACCCTGCGAGCGGCTCGAGGCGTCCGTGCTCGGTCTTGACGACCTTGATTCCGAGCGCCCGCGCGGCAAGGCCGCCGACGACAGAGGCTTTGTACCCCTGGACGTGGAGGACGTTGATGCGGTGCCGGCGGAGCACGCCGGCAAGCTGCCGGAAGTGGCGCGGGTCGTATTTCCCGAAACGATCGAGCACCTCGACCGGAATCCCCGATCCGCGCAGCTTGCGCGCGAGCAACTCGTCATGGAACAGGATGACGACCGCTTCGACGTCGCCCGCCCGGAGCCCGTGCGCCAGGGTCAGGACGAACTGCTCGACGCCCCCCCAGATTTCGCCGGCCGCGCAGATGCCGACCCGCGGCGGCGCGACCTGGTCACGTTCGAGTGCGAGATGGCGATTGGGGGATCCAGAGCAAGGACCCTTCCACACGAGCGCCCCCGTGACACCGATCAAACGCTGATTCTGCAGGGGCTTGCGGGCCGTTCGCGGGCGCCCGGTCGGCCGGCCGGAAAGAAGTCTGCCGGCGGCATGACAACGTTCTGCTCTGCCTCGTCAGCGCGCCTGCGACGGAACCGGCACCGGAGCGCCCGCGCCCCCGCGCGCGAGCGTCTCGTAGAGGTCCATATGCGATTCGACCATTCGAGCGCTCGTCAGCCCGCGAACGCTCTGCGCGGCCCGTCGACCCATGCTCTCGGCGAGCGACGAGGAGTCGAGCAGCCGGGCGATCCGGTCGGCGAGCGACTCGACGTCGCCCGGATTGACGAGAAAGCCCGTGACCCCTTCGGTCACGATTTCGCGGTTTCCGCCGACGTTGGTCGTCACGACCGGTTTCCCGCAGTGCATGTATTCGAGCACGGCGTTGCTGAAGCCTTCCGATTCCGAGCAGAGAACGCCGATGGAGAAGTGCCTGATGACGGGAACGGCGTCGCGCACGCCGGCCACGAAGCGCACGGCGCCTTCGAGCCGGAGCGCCCGAGTGGCATCGCGAAGCGGCGATTCCAGCTCTCCGCCGCCAACCAGCACCAGCCGCGCGCGCGGGTGGCGGGCGCGCACGAGAGAGAACGCGCGCAGCAGATCGTCATGGCGCTTCCAGGCGTTGAAATTCGCCACGATGCCGACGATCGGCGCGTCGTCGTCGATGTTGTGACGCTCGCGGAAGCCCGCGAGCGGTCCGGCCTCGAACCGGGCCGCGTCGTGCCCGTTGTAAAACACATGCATCCGGTCGAGCGGAAATCCTTCGAGGCGATGCGCGTGCTGCCGCACGGCGTCGCTGTTCGCGATGATGCGCTCGACGAACCGGTTGCTGATGCGAAGGACGGCGAGCTGGCGAGGCGTGTACCAGAATCCCATGTCCCGTCGTGAGCCGATGACGCGAGCGCCGCCCAGGCGACAGAAGAGCGGCGCCGCGATCGACGCCGCGTTCATGAACACGTGGACGATCTGGAACGCCTCGCGCCTGACGTGCGACGTCACCGGGATCAACTTGAGCGCGGCCATTGGATGGAGCAGCCGCGGGACGCCGAACACCCGGACCGAAGACGCGAGCGCGGCCAACGGCTCGAGGTCCGCCGTGGCTCGAAAAACGCCGAGGTGCGGCTCGAATCGACGCCGATCCAGGCGCTTGAGCAATTCGAGAAGCTGTCCCTCCGTGCCGCCGATTCCGTCCACGGCATCCAGCAGGTACAGGAGTTTGATCACGGTGCGACCAGCAGGAGCAAAATGCCTTCCGCCGTTCGGCGGTCAAAGGCACGGGTTTCTCCGTCGCACGATTCGGAAGTACGCTGTCAGGTTGACTTAATTCAGCGCGAGCGGAGAACGCTTTGTCAGGGCGGGGCAGCGGATTGGCACTTCTTTTGGAGGAGTGGCGCCACCGATGTCGTTGCCCGCGCCCACCCAGGCGGCCGTGCCGCTCGGCCAGTTCCGTCCGCCACAGCGGCGCCATCCGATCCGATGGGCGCGCGGGCAGATTTCCCCTCGCGTGTCGTCTTTGCGCGACGGCTTCGTCCGCGTCGCGGTGTTCAGAGGCTTGTTCCTCGCCTGGTCGTTCGTCAAGTCCTTCTGGTATCGATTCATCCGCGACGACTGGCAGTCTGCGGAAGCGACGCTCCGCTACAGTCGCATCATGTCCGGCGGGGGACTCGGCGCGTCGACGCCGCCGTCGATCGTCCGGCGCAACGACGAGATCATCCGCCGATGCGTTGCGGGCTCGCCGTCGAACCATCTCCTGACGTCGTACGGCGCGAGCACCGAAGCCGCGCGCTACCGCCGCGAATTCCTGGGATACGGACTCGAACACGCCCTCGCGCTCAAGTACCCGCGTGCGAGCGATCGTCCGGATCGTGAAGGCGATCTGCTCGTGTTGAAGCCGTGGATGGGGGAGCGCGAGCGTGGGGTCCTGCTCATTCAATACACGGACGGGATCAGGAAGTGGGGTTACGAGGAAGTGACGCTTCTCATGCTGCTCGGCCTCCACACGGACGTCGTCGTCGAGGCGCAGTACCATCTGGACTACGAGTACATTCGGCGGCTCGGCCGCAACATGCATCCGCTGAATCTCGGCGCGGGCGATTGGGCGGATCCCGACACCTTCCGCGACGACCCACGCGTCGAGAAGCGCTACGACGCGATCATGATCGCGAACTGGCAGCGCCTGAAGCGTCACGAGGTGCTGTTCAGGTCGTTGAAACCGATCGCACGCCGGATCGGACGCGTCGCGCTCGTCGGCTATCCGTGCGCGGGGCGAACCGGCGACGACATCCGGAGAGAGGCGGCGCGGCACGGGGTGCTGGACCTGTTGGACATCTACGAGTCAGTGCCTCCAGAGAAAGTCAGTGAACTCCTGCGGCAGTCGAAGGTCGCGCTCATGCTGACGAAACGCGAAGGAGCCAACCGCGCGATCTACGAAGCGCTGTTTTCAGACGTGCCGGTGCTGGTGTCGGAAAGCAACGTCGGCGTGAACCGTGCCCACGTGAACGACGAAACCGGGGTGTTCTCGTCTGACGAGGACCTCGGTGAGAATCTCCTGCGGCTGGTCCACGAGCGCGCGCGGTACACGCCGCGCGCGTGGGCTCTCAAGCACACCGGCTATCAGAACTCGACGCGCCGGCTGAACACGATGCTCAGGAATCTCGCCGTCCAGCGCGGCGAGGCGTGGACCGCCGGGATCTACTACAAGAAGAACCGGCCGCACGCGATGTTCCCCGATGCCCGCGAGCGCGACGCAGCGCGGCGTCACCTCGCGACGCTCGAACCGTTTCTTCGCGTTCCCTCCAAGACCGAGTAACGTCGTGCGCGCGCGCGGCGACCGGGCGGGCGCACCGGCGCGTTCATTCGACAGAACCGTTATTTTTCTCGGCCGCGGCCTGCTCGTCCCGCTTCGTCATCGACTCGCAGATGTGACATTGCCTCCCGGAGAAGGCGCTCTCGCGCGGGGGCTCCGCGCCGTCCGCGGATGCCGCCGAAAAATGGCAATAACTCATTGAGTCATAGTTAGTTGTGGCGTTCGTGTCAGCGGACGGCGCCGGCGGGCCGCGGCGGCGATCGCCGCGGCAGTCCCTTTGCACTCGCGCGGGAGTATCTGGCCGAATCGCGCGTCCGCACGTTGGCAAGAACAACGTGGGGGCCCACGCGTTACGGCGAGGACTCCCATGAACGCACGAATGCCCGTTGTCGCATCGATCGCGTTCGCCGCTCTGATCCATCCCTTGACGGTCGGCGCCCAACCCGTGGTGTCCTCCGTCAGTCAGCAAACGAGCGGCAGCACGCCTGTCCTCGTCGTCTCCGGCAGCCAGTTCGGAACCCACGGCAACTTCAATCCGAGCGGCACCGGCGGGTTTCTCAACGCGGCGTGGCGTGACTTCGAGGACGGGCAGTTCAACGGCGGCAACATGTTCCTCGACGACAAGGGCTCGCCGTCGCAGTGGTCGCTGCCGACCAGCGGCAACCGGCCGAACAGCCTGCGCTACATCAGGAAAGTGTACGTGAACAGTCGCCTCGGCGATTTTCGGTACATGGCGGCGCTTTCCCCCAACAAATGGTTCGTCTCGTTCTGGTTCATGGAGGACGTCAACTCCAGGCAGCAGAGCGGCAAATTCTGGCGGCAGTATTACAGCACCACCGACATCGAGCCGAACATCTATCTGGTCAGCGGCGGCGTCAACGGCATGAGCCTGCGCGGCTTCGCGGAGTGCCGCGCGTGCAGTCCGTCGCCGACGACAGTGTGGGGCTCGCCCGATAGTTTCGTCGGCAATCAGTGGCACCGCGTCGACATCGAAATCGCGCAGAGCCCGGACTGGTTCGCGCAGTGGCTGCCCGGTCCGATCAGCCCCACGGATCAACCGATGCAGTTCGGCAGCATGCTCGACGATTCGTCGACGGAGAACTGGCCGGCGAATGGCTTCTACGCCTTCGACGACATCTACGTCGATTACACGTATGCGCGCGTGGAATTGGGCAACGCGTCCACGTGGGCGGCCTGCACGCGGCGCGAGATTCAGCTTCCGCGGCAATGGGCCGCCTCGTCGATCACGGTTCAACTCAACAAAGGCGCGTTCAACAACGGACAGGTCGCCTACCTCTACGTCGTGGACTCGAGCGGGAAGGTCAACGCCAACGGGTTCCCGGTCACGATTGGCAACACCGCGCCGGACACGACGCCGCCGACGGTCACGTCGGTTTCTCCGGCCGGCGGCTCGACGAACGTGGCGGGATCGGCCAGTCTGACGGTGCTGTTCAGCGAGGCGGTCGATCCGGCGACCGTGAGCACCAGCACGATCGAGCTCAGGAATCCCTCGAACGTCGTCGTCGCTTCGACGGTGACGTACGACGGCGCCACGGGCACGGCGACGCTTCGACCGAACGCCACACTTTCGAGTTCGACGACGTACACCGCGACGGTGAAAGGCGGGACGTCGGGCGTGAAGGACCTTGCCGGGAATCCGCTGGGGGCGAACTTCACATGGTCGTTCACGACCGGCGTGGTTGACGTCACGGCCCCGTCGGTGTCCATTACGAGTCCGGCCGCGAGCGCCACGGTGACCGGCACGGTGACGGTCTCCGCGTCGGCCAGCGACAACATCGGCGTGGCCGGCGTCCAGTTCATGCTCGACGGCATCGCGCTCGGGGCGGAAGACGTCGCCAGTCCGTATTCGATCTCGTGGAACACGCTGGGCGCGACGAACGGATCGCGCGTGTTGACGGCCGTCGCGCGCGATGCGGCGGGGAACAGGACGACGTCGGCGGCCGTGACGGTGACCGTCGCCAACTCGGCGGCGAGCAGTCTCATCGCCGCGTACGGCTTCGAGGAAGGTTCAGGCGCCACCGTCATCGACCTCTCGGGCAACAGCAACACGGGGACGATCAGCGGCGCGACCCGCACGACGTCAGGCCGCTTCGGATCGGCGCTGAGTTTCAACGGCGTCAACAACTGGGTCACCGTCGCGGACGCGGCGTCGCTCGATCTGTCCACCGGGATGACGCTCGAGGCGTGGGTGAATCCGACCGCTCTCAGCGGCTGGAGAACCGTCGTCTTCAAAGAGACGTCGGCCGGGCTCGCGTACGTGTTGTACGCCAACGACAACGATCCGAAGCCCGCGACGTACGTGCGGCGTACGGGCGCCAGCTTGAGCGACGGCGCGTCCGGCACCGTGCAGCTGCCGCTGAACACGTGGACGCATCTCGCCGCCACGTTCGACGGCGTCAACCTGCGCCTCTTCGTTGGAGGAGTGCAGGTTGACAGTCAGCCGGTCAGCGGGTCGATCACGCAGTCGGTCAATCCGCTCCACATTGGCGGAAATGCGATCTGGGGCGAGTATTTCGCCGGATCGATCGACGAAGTGCGGATTTACAATCGCGCGTTGACCGCCGCGGAGATTGCGACCGACATGTCTACGCCCGTGCGAACGCCGACCAAGCCCGCCCCTCCCACGAATCTGCGCGTCGTCCGATAGAACAGGCAGACTTTAGTCCGCCCGCCGGCTGAAGAAGCGTTTTGACGGGGCCGGATTTCCCGCCGTCCGCGGCCCGCGCGCGTGGCGAGTTCTTTGCTCAAGGCACAGCACGACACCGCGTCGCCGATCCAGGCGAAGCTGTGTCAGCCCAGGAGAACTCATGAAGACCGCGCAGCGCGTGATGTTGTTGGAATTCAACGAGCTTTCGCCCCAACTGATGGATCGGTTCATGGGGGAGGGACACCTGCCCAACTTCCGTCGGCTGCGCAGCGAGTCGCAGATTTACGTCACCGAAGCCGCGGAGCGCGGCTGGGAGCTGAACCCCTGGGTGCAGTGGGTCACGGTGCACTCGGGCCTGGATTATCAGGACCACGGGATCACCGAGCTCGACGAGGGCGCGAAGCTCCAGGCGGAACGGGTGTGGGACGTCGTGTCCCAGGCGGGACTGCCGGTGTGGGTCTGCGGAAGCATGAACGTGGCGTACCGCCAGCCGGTCAACGGTCTCGTGATGCCGGATCCCTGGACGACGAAAGTCCCTCCCTCCGACACGCTGCAGCCGTTCTTTCGATTCGTGAGACAGCACGTCACCGAACATACGAAGGACTCGCTGCCGCTCGGCCGCGCCGATTACCTGAGATTCGGGGCGTTCATGCTTCGCCACGGACTGTCGTTCGCCACCGTCGCGGCGATCGTCCGTCAGCTCGTGTCGGAACGGACCACCCCGGACCAGTACTGGAAGCGCGCCGTGCTCCTCGACAAGCTGCAGTTCGACGTCTTTCGCTGGTACTACCGGAAGACGAAGCCGGCCTTCTCGACGTTCTTCTCGAACAGCACCGCGCACTATCAGCACTATTACTGGCGGGAAATGGAACCGCACCTCTTCAAGGTGCAGTCCACGCCGGAGCAGGTCGCCGCGCACGAGAAGGCGATCCTGTTCGGGTACCGGGAAATGGACACGATGATGGCGAAGGCGCTCGCGCTCGCGGGGCGCGACACGGCCGTCATCTTCGCGACCGCGATCAGCCAGCAGCCGTGCCTGGTTTATGAGGAGCAGGGAGGGAAGGTCATCTACCGGCCGCGCGACTTCGAAGCATTGATGAACTTCGCGGGCGTGACCGAATCGTATTCAATCGCGCCCGTGATGGCCGAAGTATTCAACATCCACGTCCCGAGGGAAGAGGACGCGGCGCGCGTGGAGGCGAAGCTCGCCGCGCTGCACTCGGGCGGACGTCCCGCGATGCAACTCCTTCGCACGGGTACCATCATCAACGCGAAGTGCCGGCTCCACGAGAAGCTGCCGCTCGACACGGCGCTTGGCCGGAAGGATTCGGCGCAAACCGTACCGCTGTTCGACGTCTTCTACCAGATCGAGGACTTGAAGAGCGGGATGCATCATCCGGACGGCATGCTGTGGATCCGGCTGCCGGACAAAGGGCATCAGCTCCACACGACGAAAGTGCCGCTCGCGTCGCTCGCGCCGACGATGCTCAGGCTGCTGTCGCTGCCGCGGCCGTCCCACATGAAGGCCTCGCCGATCGCGCTCTAGCAACGCGCGTGGGTGAGGACCGAATCGATGGCGTCCACGATGCGGCGATAGGCGGCCTCGACCGCCGCCGCGTCCTTGCGATAGGGATCCGGAATCTGAACGTCTGCTGAATCGGAAGACTCGATCGCGCCCAGCAGATACAGCTTTCCCGCGGAATCCGGATAGCGTTTGCGGACCTCCTCGAGGTTCGTCCGATCCATCACGAAGATCAGATCCGCCCATCGAATGAGATCCTCGCTGAGCGGCTTCGATCGGTGCGATGACAAATCGATGTTCCAGCCGCGACCCGCCGCGATCGCGCGCGGATCGGCTTCGCGGTCTTGCCGGTCGTAAATCCCGGCGGACGTCGTCTCGATGCGGGACCCGTTGCCGGACGTCCGCCGCGCCAGGTACGCGCTCGCGAAGGGGCTGCGGATGATGTTTCCGTAGCAGACGAAGAGCAGCTTCTCCACGGCAGGAAGTGTCTGGACGAGCACGTTCCTGCGGCGCAATCGGTACCAGCGCGAGCTGAGGCGGCCGGCGCCGCGCGCGATGCGCCGCTTGACGCCGCGTAACTGCTCGACGGCCGTTTGCCACAGATCCACGGCGCCCGGAACGGGATCCCAGAACACCTGCACGTCATAGTGTTCCGCGGGGGATGCCATGCGGACGGCTTCGCGCAGCAACGTGCCGATGGAGCGCGGCCGTACGAATCCTGCCAGGACCGCCGGATCGCGCGGATCGACGCTGAGGTTCGCTTTGAACCACTCGATGTCGTCACGCAGTCGCCGGCATCGCACGCCGGACCTGTACGGACGCGGCGCGGACGTTTTCTCCCGCACGAGCATCTCGTAGAGATCTTTCGCGAAACACATGCCGGCGCGCGAGGACAAGGGGAGCGAACCCCAGAAGCGGCCGTTGATTTCCATCAGGCTGGCGGCGCCCGTTTCGTCGTTCACCTTGAACTCGATCATCGCCACGCCGGTCCAGCGGAGCGCCCCCATCAGCCGGGCTGCATACTCACGCAACGTCCGATCGACGGGGACGCTCATGCGGTACGTGCTGCCGCCACCGGTGAGCGGCAATTCGTGGAGGCGGCGATGCTGGAAGACCTGGAGGAGCTCGCCGTTTCGGGCGAGCACTTCGACGCCGACGCCAATGCCTTGCGTGTACTCCTGCAGGATGACCGGACAGACGTCGATCCGCGCCAGGACTTCGGCCCGCAGCTCGCGGCGATCGAAGGCATAGAAGACGGGAAAGCTTCGAAAGCCCGATGGCGCCCAGACACTCGACGACAGGGGCTTGCACGCGATCGGGAATTGCAACGTCTCGGCGCGTCTCTCGAGGTCGTCCGCCGATCGGACGACCACGCTCGCCGGCGCTGGAACGCCGACCGTGCGGGCGAGCTGCAGCGTGCTGGCCTTGTCGCACACGATCTGCATCTTGTCGAACGACTCGGTGGCCAGGGTCGACAAGGTTCCCAGCCGGTCGAGGTTTTTGGAGATTGGAACGACCGTCAGGTCCGTGACCGGAATGACCAGACTGCAGCGATCGCGTCTCAGCGTTTCTTCCAGCCATTCGATGAAGGCGGCCGGGGCGTCAGCGGGGTCCGGATACGTGACGCATGCGCGCGCGAAGCGGCTCCTGAACGCGACGGCGTCCTTGCAAGGGGCGCCCGCCGTCACGGACACGCCGGCCCTGCCGAGCCCTCGAACGATGTCGAGCGCCGGGATCTTGTCCCCGTCGAGAACTAGAACGTGGCCGTGCGCCATGCCCGCCATCCATCCGCCAGCGTCGTGACGCCGTTGACGGCGCTCCTGAACTTCACCATCTCGCGAGCGGCGCCGATTCGCTCGAGGCGGTACGGATCGGCCGTCGAGACAATCGGTCCGCCGTGGGCGACCGTCGCGCAGCGATAGCCCGCCTGCTTCACCGCGAGCACGGCGCGTTCGTCATAGTCGGCCGGCTCTCCGTTCGGATAACAGAAGGCTTCGACGGGACGTCCGAGCCGCCGCTCGATAATCCGGCGCGAGTCCCCGACCTCGCGCGCGATGTCGGCCGCCGAGCAGCGCGACAGCACGGGATGCGTGCACGTGTGAGATCCGATGTCGATCAACTCGCGATCCAGCCCCCGAATTTCGTCCCAGGTCATGCCGCGGTAAGCCGGCAGCGGCCGCTCGGGAATCGCGATTTGCAGTTCGCGCTGCAGCGTCTGGATCACCGTCTCCCTCCCGGCACCATCCATCGCGAGACACCGTTCTCCGATGGCCGACCACGCCCGCTGCCGCGCCGGCATCGACGATAAATCGAGCTGCAGGATCCCGCCGTCGATCGGGAGTGCGCAACGGGATCTCGCGGTCTGAAGAAGGACGTAGTGGACGGCGTCGAACCACAGCCAGTAGTCGCCGTCGACGAACCGTGTCACGACGAACAGCGTCGCCGGCACCTCAAACCGTCGAAGCAGCGGATACGCGTGCTCGCGGAAATCCTCGTACCCATCGTCGATCGTGACGACGACTGTCCGCGCGTCCAGGGCGCGTCCGCCGTGAAGCGCCTGCACGACGTCGCGCAGGGGCGAGACGCGGAAGTGCCGAACGAGATAACGGAGCTGCTGTTCGAAGCTCGTCGCCGTCATCCGCCGGCCCGCGGCGTCGGTGCCGAAGCGGTGATACATCAGCACCCGGCCTCCGGATCGGGTGAGGCGCCGCGCGAGCGGCCCGCCAAGCAGGCCCACGATCGGTTTCAGGCTCATGTTCAGGACGGGAGAATTCGCCGATGCGGAAGACTTTGGTCTTCCGGACACGGACCGCTGGCCCGCACGGCCCGCGTCCGGCGCACCATCGCGTCCGAAGACGGCTGGCCGTGGCATTGCAGCAGCAACAGCCGTGCCTCCTCGTACCCCACGGGTCTCGGTAATCGTTCCCGCGTTCAACGCCGAGCCCTACATCCGTGAGACGCTCGACAGCGTCCTGGCCCAGGACTATCCGGGCCTCGAAGTCATCGTGTCCGACGACGGATCGACGGACGGCACGCGCGAGTGCGTCAGGTCGTATGGCGCGCGGGTCGGATACGTCTACGGCGAAAACAGCGGTGGCGCCGCCCGTCCGCGCAACGAAGGCTTGCGCGTCGCGACGGGCGAGCTGATCGCTGCGGCGCAGGTTGCATTCTTCGCGAGGCATCCCGGGGTCGGTATCGTGTTCACCGACTACGAAGAGTTCGGCGCCGACAAGCGAGAGAAGAACGGACACTTTCAGAACTGCCCGCTGCTGAGCGCGCGGCTGCGGCAGCAGCCAGGCGCGGAAACCGAGGGTCTCGTGCTGTCGTCCGCCGAGGCCACCGAGCTCCTCCTGACCGAGAACTTCGGATCGTCGGCGCCGATGGTGCGGCGTGACGCGATCGATCGCGTCGGCGGCTACGACGAGGCCGCAATCCCGTCGGAGGACTTCGAGTTCTCGTTTCGCGTGGCCGCCGCCTATCCCGTCGGCATCGTTCCGCGGATCGATTGGCGGAAGCGGCAGCACCCGTCGAACCTGAGCGCCAACACGCCGCGCGTGCTGCGCCAGAAAATCGCGGTGCGGGAGCGGCTGCTGGCCGCGGAGCGGTCGCGGCGTCGCCGCCGCAAGTTGAAGCAGCGGATCGCGACGTGGCACGCCGATCTGGCGTACTACTACACCGGCCGCGACAACGCGCTGGCGCTGCGCCACGCGCTCAACGGGCTCGCCTTCGACTTCAGGCCGCGTCCTCGCCTGTTGCTGCGGCTGGCGCTGGACCTGGCGGGACGCGATTCGCTTCGTGGCGCGCGAGCATGAGCGCGATGCGGATTCAGCTCCTGACGTCCGCCGCCGAGTGGGGCGGCACCGAGATGCACACGCTGCAGCTCGCGCAGACGCTGGGCGATCGCGGGCATGACGTCACCATCGTGGAGCTCGCGCGTCCGGCGTACGAACGCGCCGCCGAGGCCGCCGGTCTGCGCGCGAAGATCGTGCGGTCGGCGAACCCGCGCAACGGCGCGCGCCGGGGATGCGTCGGCTGGTGGCGCACGCTTCGCCAGTTCGACGGCGACGTCTGCGTCCTCGTGAAAGGGTTCATCGAGGTCGGCACGTGGCAGCTCGACCTCGCCGCTCGCCTGCGCTTCCCGCGCTACGTGACGATCGAGCACCTCACCGGCGTCATGCCGCCGCGCACCACGGGACGGCACGTCTGGGGCATGGTGCC
Organism: Acidobacteriota bacterium; assembly: GCA_003223835.1. Classification (GTDB taxonomy): domain Bacteria; phylum Acidobacteriota; class Vicinamibacteria; order Vicinamibacterales; family 2-12-FULL-66-21; genus Gp6-AA38. The sequence goes on from QHWR01000107.1 coordinate 41,833, forward strand.
CGGCGTCGGCCTCTGGTGGTACCGCACCATCGTGGCACGCGCCGCGCGGGGCTGGTGGCCCGAGCGCATCGTCTGCGTCAGCGACTCGGTGCGGAACGAGCTCGCGACCCGCTATCGCTTCAGTCCGGACAAGCTCGTCACGATCCCGAATGGCGTGAACGTCGATCGGTTTCAGCGCGACCGTGCCGCGGGCCGCTCGCTCCGGCGCACGTGGCGCATTCCTGAAGACGCGTTCGTGTTCGGCGCGGTGGGACGGCTCAGCGGCATGAAACGATTCCAGCATGCGCTCGACGCGTTCGCGCGGGTGTGTCAAGCGACGCGCCGGGACGTCCGGTTCGTCCTCGCCGGCACCGGGCCGCTGCGCGAAGCGCTCGAAGATCAAGTCCTCCGGGCCGGCATCTCGCACCTCGTCACGTTCCCGGGGTACACCGATCGTCCCGAGCAGGTGTACTCGGCGCTGGATGTCTTCGTGATGCCGAGCCGCAACGAGGGTCTGCCGCTTGCGCTGCTCGAGGCGATGGGGTGCGAATGCTGTCCTGTCGCCGCTTCCGTCGGGGGCGTGCCCGAAGTGTTGGACGACCCGTCGCTCGGATGGCTCGTGCCCGCCGAGGACGACGAACGCTTCTTCGGCGCGATGCAGGCCGCGGCGGGATTGGCGGCGTCCGACCTTGCCGCGATGGGCGTCCGCGCACGCGCGCGCGTGGTCGAGCGGTTCGACGCGCGGATGCAGTTCGCCGCGATCGCGGACGTCATCGAACAGCCCGGTGCACCCGGTCAGGTCGCAAGATAGCGCCGCACCAGTGCCGCCGTCGCGCCGACACCAGGCTCTTCCAGCATCGTCAGATGTCCGCCGGGCATGTCGTGCACCGACATCCCGCCGGTGGCGAGGCCCGACCAGTGCGGCACCGGGTCTTTATCCGCCATGGCTCGGAACAGCACGATCGGTCCGTCGTAACTCGACGGCGTGTACATCGAGAGCAATCGGTTGCCGGTCTTGAGATTGGCGGCGCAGCGGTACATCAGATCCGGCGGAACCGGTTCGCCGTTCGTGCGGCCCCGCCGCCGAACGATGTCGTGAGCGCGCGAGGACGCGTCGCGCAGGCCGCCGCCGACACCGCGAAGCAGACCCAGCACTTCCGATTTGTTGCTTCGGATCTTCTCCGACACGTACCGGACGGCGTCTCCCGCCGGAAGCGTCGAGGCATGACTCAGATGGGATTTGACGCGGTGCCGCAAGGGTGCGGGGCCGACACCGACGATCCCGCTGGCTGCCGCTTCCGGATTCGCGTCGTTGCGGACGAAGGCGCTGAAAAGCAGCACGGGGTCGCAGCGTTGCCCCTGCGCTCGAAGCTGCCGCGCCATCTCGAACGCGACGGTCCCTCCGAAGGAACCCCCGCCGAGGCTGTATGGACCATCGGGCTGAACGGACATTACGAGCGCCAGATACCGCGCCGCGACCTCCTCCATGCTTCCGAAGCGGTGGAACGGATGGCCGAGGCCATCATCAGAGGCTTCCGCCCTGAGGGCAAAAACCGGACGATCGGGCGCCAGCCGCGCGGCGAGCGCACGGTAGAAGAAGACGTAGCCTCCCCCCGCGTGGATAAGGAACAACGGGCGCTCCTTGCCGCGCGGTTGAAGGCAGACGACCAGCGCCGACGGCGGTTGCGCGTTGTCTTCGATCAGGCGTGACATGGCTGCCACGGTCGGTCTCGTGCCGATCTCGCTGACCGGCAGCCCCTCCGCGAGCAGACCGAACGCAGCCCGAATGGTTTCGAGTCCCTGCGCGAGCAACGCCGGATCCGCGCCGAGCTCGACAAGCGAATCATGAGCGCCGACAGGCGCGACGTTCAGCAGCTGTTCCCAGATCTCTTGCACTCTCCGTTCGACGGGCGACTGGCCGGGTGACGCAGACATACGGGTCCGTTCATTGGGTGGGGGCCCGTCGTGCCCATCCGCAAGGTTCGTGCCCCCCGGGCCGCCGTCAGAGCATCCCGTTGCCACGCATCCGGTCTGGCGCCGTCAGACCTTAGTCGGCTCCACAGATGATTTCCTTCGGTGGCGGATCCTCCCCGCCGTTCGGGACGCTGGATTCGCGCCGGCTTCGGGCAAACGACGGCGGCGCGATCGGCGTACCTTTTGCTCCGTCGATGGCTTACCGCATGAGGACTCACATGGGAATCCGCGAGTAGCCCGTTCGATGTGCGGGATCGCGGGAATCGTCACGTCCAGGGGAAGGGTCACGCCGGCCCGTGTGGCCGACATGATCGCCACACTCGATCATCGCGGTCCCGATGACCGCGGACTCCATGTGGAGGCGGCCGTTGGCCTGGC
>QHWR01000108.1 GCA_003223835.1 Acidobacteriota bacterium
GAACTCGGCGTAGAAGACCTGCTCCCACGGTCCGAGGTCGAGGGTGCCGCCGGTAATCGGCAGCATCACCTGATGGCCCACGATCGTACGCTTCAGGTGCGCGTCCGCGTTGTCTTCTCCCGTCTGGTGATGTTTGTACGGCAGGCCCGCCGGCGCGAGCTTTTCGAGCCACGCCTGGAAGTCCTCAATCAGCCCGTCCTCCCAGTCGTTCACGTACACGCCCGCAGTAATGTGCATCGCCGAGACGAGCACCATGCCGTCCTTGACGCCGCTCTTCTTGACGATGGCGGCGACCTCGTCCGTGATCCGGACGACCTCGCGGCGCTTCCTGGTGTTGAACCAGAGGTAGTCGGTGAGGACGATCATCGCTGTACTGACGCTGACGCTGACAATTCAGCGTCCAGTCTGCCGTCACTCCCGCGCGCAACCGGCGCAGGCCGGCGGCGCCGATCATCGCGGCGTTGTCGGTCGAGAGCGACAGCGGCGGCACGAAGACGGGGATGCCGTACCGCGCGCCGCGCGCCCCCGCGTCGGCGCGCAGGCGGCTGTTCGCCGACACGCCGCCCGCAATCCCGATGCTCCGCGCGCCGAGCCATCGCGCGGCTTCGAACGTGGGATCGAGCAGCGCCTCGACCACCACGCGCTGGAAGCTCGCGCAGATGTCGGCGACGTCCGCGTCGGACAGCCGGGCGCCGGTCTTCCCTCTCACGAGTCTCAGGACCGCCGTTTTCAATCCGCTGAAGCTGAAGTCGGTGCGGTGCTCGAGCGCGGGCGGCAGCAGGCCGGCGGGCGCGGTCCCCTCCGGCGCGTTCCGATCCGCGTGCGTCATGCGCGGCATCGGCAGATCGTACGCGTCGTCGCGCCCGGTCTTCGCGAGACGATCGATCACGGGTCCGCCCGGGTACCCGAGCCCGAGCAGCTTCGCGACCTTGTCGTACGCTTCCCCCGCCGCGTCGTCGCGCGCGCGGCCGATGAGCTGATACGTTCCCGGCTCGCGCACGAGATAGAGGCTCGTGTGCCCTCCGGAGACGACGAGGACGACGGCGGGCAGCGGCAGCTCGCCGTGGTGCAGCACGAGCGACTCGATATGGCCCGCGAGGTGGTGTACCGGCACGAGCGGGACGCCGAGCGACCACGCCAGCGATTTGGCGAACGCGACGCCGACGAGCAGCGAGCCGACGAGACCCGGACCCTGCGTCACCGCGACCGCGCCGACGTCCGAAAAGCCGATGCCCGCATCGTCCAACGCGCGCTCCACGACACCGCAGACGTCACGCACGTGCTGGCGCGACGCCAGTTCGGGGACGACCCCGCCCCATTCGCGATGGATCGCGGCCTGCGAGGCGACGACGTTCGATCGCAACGCCCACGGCCGCGCGGCGTCGCCCGTTTCGGCGACGACGGCGGCTGCCGTTTCGTCGCAGGAGGTCTCAATCGCGAGGAGTTGAACGAGATCGGGCTTTGGGCTTTGGGCTTTGGGCTTTCGGGACGTCATCCAAAGCCTATGTTTTCAGCGCCGCGCTTTCGAACGCCTGGCGCAGCGACTCGCTGTAGGGTGGACGGAAGATGCCCCGCTCCGTGATCACGCCGGCGATGTACCGGTAGGGCGTGATGTCGAACGCGGGGTTGCGGATCTTCGCGCCTTCGGGGGTCAGCCGCGACGCGCCGAGGTGCGTGACCTCGCGTTGATCGCGCTCCTCGATCGGGATGTGGTCGCCGTCCGGCGTCGAGAGATCGATCGTCGAGAGCGGCGCCGCGACGTAAAACGGAATGCTGTGCTCGTGCGCCAGAACGGCCACGGTGTACGTTCCGATCTTGTTGGCGGTGTCGCCGTTGGCCGCAATGCGATCGGCGCCGACGACGACGAGATCTATCTCGCCGCCGCGCATCAGCGGACCGGCCATGCTCTCCGTGATGACGGTGGTGCTGATGCCCTCGCGGACGAGCTCCCACGCGGTCAGGCGCGCACCCTGCAGGAACGGGCGCGTCTCGTCGGCGAAGACCGCGATGTGCTTTCCCTGCTCCACCGCCGCGCGGATTACGCCGAGCGCCGACCCGTAGCCGGCGGTGGCCAGCGCGCCGGCGTTGCAGTGCGTCAGGACGCGCGCGCCGTCCGCCAGGAGCGCGGCGCCGTGGCCGCCCATCGCGCGGCAGCTCGCGACGTCCTCGTCGTGGATGCTGCGGGACTCGCGCTCGAGCCGCGCCGCCAGCTCCTCGGGGGATTCGCCGGCCTGCGCTCCCCGCGCGAACGCCTGCTTCATCCGGTCGATGGCCCAGAAGAGATTGACCGCCGTCGGCCGCGTCGCGGCCATCAGGTCGCATATCTTCTGGAATTCGACCGCGAACTGGCGCGTGCCCTTGGCGGTGCTGCGCCGCATCCCGAGCGCGATGCCGAGCGCCGCCGCGACGCCGATGGCCGGCGCGCCGCGGATCACCATCGTCCGGATCGCCTTCGCCACCTCAGGCGCGGTGCGGCACCGCACGTAGATCTCCTGGCCGGGCAGCTTGCGCTGATCGACCATGACGATCACGTCATCCTGCCATTCGATGGTCGGGAGCATATCGGTATTGTATCGGATGGGGGATGACGGATGACGGATGACGGATGCTGAAAACGTCGGATCCATACGACGCGTGCGCGCCCAGCGCGCACGTGTCCTTAGTCGTCCAACAGACGTGAATCGAACGGCAGCGGGAGCAGCGCCGACAGTCTGAACCGGCCCCTTACTCCGGACAAATTGGCGAGCACGATTTCGATGTCGCCGCAGAATTCCCAGAGGAGCTGGCGGCAGGAGCCGCACGGCGGCGTCGGCTCGGCCGTATCGGCGACGACGGCGATGCGGGTGAAGAGTTCGTTGCCGTCCGAGAGCGCTTTGTAGAGCGCGACGCGTTCGGCGCACATGGTCAGGCCGTAGGTCGCGTTCTCGACGTTACAGCCGGTGATGACGTCGCCGTCGAACGTCTCGAGGGCGGCGCCGACCTGAAAGTGCGAGTAGGTCGCGCGCGCGCGCGAGCGGGCATCGATCGCGGCGGCGATGAGCGCGCCTTCGTCTCTTGCACGCTTCGACGCCGGATCGATCGCGACCGTCTGCCAGCCCGCTTCGTCCCGGCGGTCCTTGCCGGAGCGCCGTTCCCCGACGCGACGCTCCGCGGGGCCACCCGTGCGCGGATCCTTCCTCGAACGCCGATCGCCCCCGGATCGCCGCTCCGCACGGCGGCGCTCGCCGCTCCAGCCTTTCTTCTCAGAGTCGCTCAAGGATGCCCCCCAGCAGCGACGCGAACGTGCCGCGCACGCGCCGCGCGACCTCCATCACCTCTTTGTGATCGAGCGGCTGCGGCAGCACGCCCGCCGCCGCGTTGCTGATGCAGGAGATGCCGAGCACGTCGACGCCCATCTGGCGGGCGACGATCGCCTCCGGCACCGTCGACATGCCGACGGCGTCGGCGCCGATCGTCCGCAGGTACCGAATCTCGGCGGGAGTCTCGTAGCTCGGTCCGTGGAGCGCGACGTACACGCCGTGGCCGATCGCGATCCCGAGCGCCTGCGCCGCGCTTGCGGCCAACCCGCGAAGGCGCCTCGAATACACCTCGGTCATGTCCGGAAACCGCGGGCCGAAGCGGTCGTCGTTCGGCCCCACGAGCGGGTTGCTGCCGAGCAGGTTGATGTGATCGTCGATGAGCATCAACGTGCCGGGCGTCAGGCTGACGGTGATGCCGCCCGCGGCATTGGTGAGGATCACCACCTTCACGCCGAGCCGTCCCATCACGCGCGTCGCGAAGGTGACGGTGCGAAGGTCATGGCCTTCGTAGTAATGCGCGCGCCCGGACAGCGCGGCCACGCGCTGACCCGCCATCAGGCCGATGGCGAGCCGTCCTTCGTGTCCGACGACGCGCGACGCGGGCCAATGCGGGAGGTCGGCGTACGGAAACGACACCGCGCCGGTGAGCGTGTTCGCGAAGTCGCCGAGGCCCGAGCCGAGGACGATCGCCACGTCGGGCGTGCCCGCGCGTTGACGGATGAACCCAGCGGCTTCCTCGACTTGATCGAAGTAATCCATCGCACACCCGACCTGAAGGTCGGGCCTACTCACAACAAAAACCCTGCAATCGTCGCGGTGACGAAGTTCGCGAGCGTGCCGGCGAGCATCGCGCGCAGGCCGAGGCGCGCCAGGTCATGACGCCGCGTGGGGGCCAGCGCGCCGATGCCGCCGATCTGGATGCCGATCGAGCTGAAGTTCGCGAACCCGCACAGCGCGAACGTGGCGATCGTGAACGATTTCGGATCCAGCGTCGCCTTCAGCGGCCCGAGCTGCGAATAGGCGACGAACTCGTTGAGCGCCATGCGGGTGCCGAGCAGGTTGCCGATCGTGGGCGCGTCGCGCCACGGGACGCCCATGCTCCAGGCGATGGGCGAGAACACCCAGCCGAAGATCTGCTGCAGGCTCAGGCCCGCGAGACCGAGCAGGGCGTTGACCAGCGCCACGAGCGCGAGAAACGAAATCAGCATCGCGCCGACGTTCAGCGCAAGCTGAAGCCCCTCGCCGGTGCCGCGTCCCGCGGCGTCGATCACGTTGACGTCCGTCTTCTCGATCTCCAGCCGCACCGTGCCGAGCGTCTCGGGCACCTCGGTCTCCGGCACGAACATCTTCGCCATCATCAGCGTGCCCGGCGGCGTCATGATGACGGCCGTCAGCAGGTGCTTCGCTTCGATGCCGAACAGGATGTAGGCGGCCATGATCCCGCCGGAGATGTGCGCCATCCCCGACGTCATCACGGTCATCAGCTCCGATTCCGTCATGCGCGGCAGGTACGGACGGATCGTCAGGGGGGCTTCGGTCTGACCCATGAAGATGCTCGCGGCGACGTTGAGCGACTCGGCGCCGCTCGCTTTCATCATGCGGCGCATCACGATCGCGAACAGCCGGACGACGATCTGCATGACGCCGAAGTAATAGAGGATCGCGAACAGCGCCGCGATGAAGATGATCGTGGGCAGCACCTGGAACGCGAAGATGACGCCGTACCTCGCCCCTTCCGGCCCGAGGATCTTCGTCATGATCTGCGGCCACACGACCTTGTCGCCGAGCGGGCCGAAGACGAAGCTCGATCCGACGAACGCGAAAGCGAGAAGGCGGTTGATGCCGGCGCCGAGCGTCTGAAAGACGCGCTGGCCCGCCGCCGTCTTCAGGACGAGCAGGGCGAAGACGATCTGCAGCGTCAGGCCCCACGCGACGGTCCGTCGATCGATCGCGCGCCGGTTCGTGGAGAGCGCGTACGCGATCGTCATGATGGTGATGAGGCCCGTGAGCGGCTGCAACCGCGCCAGCCCGGGCAACCGCGCGGCCCCGGCGCACAGCGCCGCGGCGACGATCGCGGCCGCGACGACGAGCAGGTCGCGCCGGTCGTAGGGGACGCGGCCCGGGGCCGGCCGCGCGGCCTCGGCCGCGGGCGCGTGGGTCACCATCAAGCGCTCCTTTTCTGAATGCGATCCAGGATCAGCGGCCGTCGTTCGCGCGGCGCGTCGCCGACTTCGATCGCGGCGTCCAGCAGCCGCCGCGCGTCGGCGAGCCCGGATCCCCCCCGGTGGTGCACTTCGAGCAGCGGGTCACCCTGTTTCACGGTCGTGCCGACCGGCGTCAGCACGATCAACCCCACGCCCGGATCGATCGTCGCGTCGATCCGATCGCGTCCGGCGCCGAGGAGCACGGCCGCGCGCCCGATCGCTTCCGCCTTCAGCGCGGTCACGACGCCGGCGCGCGCGGCACGCACGTACTCGCAATCGGGCGCCGCCGGCAGCCGCGTATAGTCGTCCACGACGGCGGGGTCTCCTCCCTGGTTCTCGATGATCTCGCGCAGCTTCTCGAGCCCGGCGCCCGACGCGAGCGCCTTCCGCACGCGCGCGGTGGCTTTGGCGCCGTCCGGCTCGACGCCCGAGACGGCGAGCATGCGCGCGGCGAACTCCACCGACAACGATTCGATGTCCGCCGGACCGCGTCCCTTCAGCGTCTCGAGGCACTCGATGATCTCGACGGCGTTGCCGACCGCGCCGCCGAGCGGCGCGTCCATGTTCGTCAGCAGCGCCTCGGTGCGGACGCCCGCCGCTTCGCCGATCGAGACGAGCGATTCGGCCAGCCGCCGCGCATCCTCGTCGGTCTTCATGAACGCGCCGTCGCCGTACTTCACGTCGAGCACGAGACCGCCGATCCCTTCCGCGATCTTCTTGCTCATGATCGACGCGGAGATGAGCGGGATGCTCTCGACGGTCGCGGTCACGTCGCGCAGCGCGTACAGCTTGCGGTCGGCGGGCGCGATCTCGGAGGTCTGCCCGATGAGCGCGCACCGGATCGATTGCACCGCGCGGCGCAGTTCCTCGAGCGACAGCGCCGTCCGAAAACCGGGGATCGACTCGAGCTTGTCGAGCGTGCCGCCGGTGTGCCCGAGCCCGCGGCCCGACATCATCGGGACGTACGCGCCGCACGCGGCGGCGAGCGGGGCGAGCACGATCGACAGCTTGTCGCCGACGCCGCCGGTGCTGTGCTTGTCGACGGGCACGCCGTCGAGTCCGGGATAGTCCACGCGGACGCCGGAGCGCACCATCGCGTCGGTGAGCGCGGCCGTCTCCTCGGCGGTCATGCCTTTCAGGACGATCGCCATCAGCAGCGCGGACGCCTGGTAATCCGGGAGCGTGCCGTCGGTCACGCCGGCCACGAAGAAGTCGAGGGAGGCGCGGTCGAGGCGTCCGCCATCCCGCTTGGTGCGAATGAGATCGACCGCGCGCATGAAAGGCCCAGAGAGTATAATTCGGGCCGCTCCCTCGTTCCAGACAATGGCCGACGTCCCGACCCTGCCGCCGGAGTTGTGCCGGAGCGTCGTATCCGTCGCACGCACGCTCGTCGCCGCGGCCCGGAGCTGGACGTTGTATCCGTCCGAGCATCCCGCCGTGCGCGGCTCGCTCGATCGTCTCGCGAGCGCGATCGCCGGCGCGGCGGCCGGCGGCGTCTTCTCGTTCGGCGTCACGCCCGACGATCTGCTCGTCGAAGGCATTCCGGTCAAACGCGAACGCGTGACCGCGGAAGCGGCGGCGTGGCTGCACGCGCGCGACATCCTCCAGATCACGGTCGCGGGCGACGTCGCGCCGCGCGCGCTGCAGCCATTCCTCGCGCTGCTCGCAGAAGACCCGGCGTCGGTGCGCCGCCGCGGCGGCCCCGCGGCGGTCTGGGCGGAACAGCGCGACCGATCGATTCTGATCGAGCAGATCGATTTCAGCCGCGTCCTCGAGGAGCGCGACGTCGAGCACCCGGCGCGGCGGAAAGACGACCTGTGGCGCGCGATCGTGCGCGCCGTCCTCGAGAAGCGCCGCGCGCTCGACGAAACGGCGCACGCGCGCCTGCTCGACATCGCGGGCGACGTCGTCGCGATCGCCCAGCTCGCCGGCGATGTCATGGCGCCGCATTACGCCGCCGACGGATCGCCGATGCTCACGTCGCAGGCCGCGGCGGTCGTCGCCGCCTATCGTCATCTGACCGGCATCATCGAGGTCCTCGCGCCCGACCGGCGCCAGGAAGTCATGCAGAACCTCGCGGCGGCCACCGCGAGCCTCGATCCGCACGTCGTCATGCAGATCCTGCACACGGCGGAAGACCCGCGCCGTGAGACGGCGAGCGTCGGCGGCGCCGCGCCGATGCTCGGCGGGCTCGTCGCGGCGTTCGACGACCTGAAGGTCGCGCAACTGCTCGCGACGACCCTCGCGATCGACGGGCAGGCGTCGGAGCGGCTCGCGAGCGTGTTCGACACGATCGCGCCCGACGCGCAGCGCAAGCACCGCGTCCTCACGCTGACGAAGTCGTTGCTCGGCGAGATGGATTTCGGCCGCCGCGATCACTTCCAGACGCTGTGGTCGTCGATGGAAGAACTCCTTCTCACCTACAACGAACGGCCGTTCGTGTCCGCGTCGTATCGCACCGGCCTGGACGGCGTCGCCGCGCGCGCCGAGGCGATGGCGGGCGGCGACCTGCCCGAGGACCTCGTCGCGCTGATCGACACGCTCGGCCAGGAAAACGTCCGCCGTCTGTCGGTCACGCTGCTGATCGATCTGCTCCGCATGGAGCAGGACGCGACGCTGGCCGGCGGCGTCGCGCGCGATCTCGCCGCGTTCGCGGAGGATCTGCTGATGGCGGGCGACTACGACGCGGCGCTCACGGTCGTGACCGCGCTCGGCGGGCACGCGGGCGATCCCGCCTCCATCGCCGGCGAGGCGTGCCGCGTCGCGCTCGACGGCATCGTGGCGACGGCGGCGTTTCACGACGCGGCGGAACTGCTCGGCGAGATGAGCGACGCGGAAGCCGAACGGTTCTCCAGGGTGTGCGAGCGCATCGGACCGGCCGCCGCCGACGCGCTGCGGGATCTGCTCGAGGCCGAGGAGCTGACGCCGGGACGCGGACGCGCGAGCGCGATCATCGCGCGCTACAAGGAACGCGCCGTCAGCCGCCTCGCCCCGCTGACGTCGTCGCCGCGCTGGGCGGCGCAGCGCAACGCGGCCGATCTGCTCGGCGAGATTGGCGCGCCGGACGCGGTGCCGCTGCTCCATCCGCTGCTCCGCGGGAGCGACGCCCGGGTCATCCGCGCCGCCGTCCGCGCGCTCGCGACGATCAAGAGTCCCGTGGCCGCGCGCGCGATTCATACGGCGCTGCGGGCGGCGACCGGCGAGCAGCGACGCGCCGTCGTCGAGGCGCTCGTCGCCGAACGCGACGCCCGCGTCGTCCCCGTGCTCGTGCGGATCGTCGAGGAGAGCAACCCGTTCGGCGCGGATCACGCGATCGTGCTCGACGCGCTCGCCGCGCTCGCGACCGTCGGCGACGATCAGGCGATCCCGGTGCTGACCGCGACGATGCGGCGGAAGAAGCTGTGGGGCGGGCGCAAGCTCAAGACCGTCAAGCAGGCGGCGGTCGCGGCGCTGCACGCGATCGGATCGCCCGCGGCGGCGGACGCGCTGCAGGACGCGGCGCAGAACGGCGACCGGCTGCTCCGGCGACTCGTGCAGTGAAATTGGTGAATTCGTGAATTGGCGAATTGGTGAATTGGAGGGATGACATTGAATTCAGGCACGAGGAGAATTCACCAACCCACCAATTCTGCAATTCACCAATTGCCTGGGACGACCGTGCATGGCTGACGTCGCGACGCTCGACGATCTCGTCCGTCGCATGGCCGCGGCCACCCGCGGCGCGACGCTCTATTCGCCGTCGCATCCGCTCGTGCAGCGCGGCGTCGACGCGCTCGCCGCCCTGTGCCAGACGCTGCTGGAGCAGACCGACAGCCTGGTCATCGGCTTCCTCGGCGACGACGTCGTCGTCAACGCGCAGCGGCTCCCGCGATCGGCATCGGCGCTGGCCGGGTTCGCGCGCGATCTGCGGGAGCGCGAGATCGAGAAAATCAGCGTCGCGCGCGGCGTCATGAAAGAGGAGCTGAGCACGTTCGTCTTGGAGCTGGCGGATCGGCGGTCGCCGCTCGCGTTGTCGACGCGGCTGGAACAGAAAGGCGTCAGGAACATCACGATCGGCCGCATCAACGTCGAGCAGGATCCGCCGGCAACGCCCGGAATGGCGGCGGTGAAGCAGGTCTACGACACCGCGGTCGCCACGGCGGAGGAGCTGTGGCACACCGCGAAGGCGGGAGACAAGCCGGACCCGAACGCCGCGAAGAAGATCATCGAGAGCCTCGCGCGGCTGGTCGGGCAGGACCGCACGTCGCTGCTCGCGCTGACGGCGCTGAAGCGCTACGACAACTATACGTTCACGCACATGGTGAACGTCTCGGTGCTGTCGATGGCGCAGGCGCGCGCGCTGAACCTGCAGGGACCGCTCCTGCGCGAATTCGGTTTCGCGGCGCTGATGCACGACATCGGCAAGGTCAACACGCCGCTCGAGGTCTTGAACAAACCGGATCGGCTGACCGCCGAAGAATTCCGGATCATGCAGCAGCACGTCGTGGACGGCGCGCATATCCTGCGGCGGACGCCGGAGATGCCGGCGCTCGCCCCTGTCGTGGCGTTCGAACATCACCTGCGGCAGGACCTGTCGGGCTATCCGGAAAAGATTGGGCGGCGGAGCTTGAATCTCTGCACGCAGATTGTCAGCATCGCCGACGTCTACGATGCGCTGCGCAGCAAGCGCGTCTACCGCGACGGGCTGTCGAGCGAGCGCGTGCGCGCGATCATGACGGAGAAGGACAGCCCCGCATTCAACACGAAGCTGCTGCGCCGCTTCGTCAATCTGATTGGCCTGTTTCCGGTCGGCACGCTGGTGCGGCTCAACACGGAGGAAATCGCGGTGGTCGTCCACGAGCATCCGTCCGACCCGTTCCGGCCGCAGGTGAAGATCGTGCGGGATCGCGCGGGCGCGGCGATCGAGGAGCCGTTGGTGGTCAACACGTGGGAATCCGGCGGAGGCGATGCGCCGTGGGCCGTCGTCGAAGCGGTCGATCCGGAAGCGGTCGCGATCGATCCGCTTCAGTACATGTAACCGTGTCAATGCCGAATGCCGGATGCCGAATGCCGAAGGTGCCTTGTGTCGGCATTTGGCTACGACCGTTCTATGCCTGATGCTCCGGTACCGGCGCTCGACGCGGCCCTGACGGCAAAGCTCGCCGATTTCGCGCGAGGCTGCAAGGCCGCCGCGCGCGCGGTGTCGCTCTACCCCGGCGGCCACCCCGCGATCGCGTCGACGCTGGGGCGCCTCACCCAGCTCACCGCGTCGCTGACGGAGGGTGGGCCGTTCACGCTGCAGGTGCGCCCGGGGACGCTGCACGTCGGCGACGCCGCGCCGGCCAAGCCCGATCCGGCGATCGTCGAATTGTCCGAACTGCTCCGCCGTCAACTGATCGGCCGGCTCACGCTGACGACCGGCGCGGACGCCGAGTCGTGGCGCACGCTGCTGATGCTGCTGGCGCGTCCGCCGGAAGAAGTACGGGCCGACGGCGGCATCGCGCACCTCTGGGCGACGGCCGGGGGACCGAGCATCGAGCTGCAGCAGATCGATTACGCCGAGGTGCTGCGCGACAAACGAGGGGACGCGGCCACGCTCGATCGGATCATCGCCGCCGCGCTGGCCGGCCCGCAGCTCGAGCTCGACGACTCCGCCATGCGCACGCTTCTCGAAATCGTCGGCGACCCGGCGCGCTTCGACGAGCTGATCACGAAGCTCGAGACGGAGACGGGCGATCGCGGCGTCGAGGTCCGCATGGCGGCGTTCCTCAACCTGCTGCGCGGCTTGACGGAGTACGTCGGCCGCGCGGCGCCGGAGAAGCTCGAAGGCGTGCTGCGCCAGATGAGCCAGGCCGCCGGGCGCCTCACCGCCGACGGCATGCTCGAACTGCTCGACCGCAGCAGGAAGCCCGAAGCGATGGCGGGATCAATCAACGTCGTCAACGCCGTCGTCGATCGAATGACCGACGCCACGGTGGCGCACTTCGTGTCGTCGTCCGTCATCCAGGAGCGCGGCGCGTCGGAGCGGCTGGCCCAGGCGTTTCAAACGCTCGTGCCGAACAACGATCGCCAGCGCCAGCTGCTCGCCCTGGCGGAGCAGGACGTGGCGGCGTCGCCCCTTGGCCAGGAGGCCATGTTCGCCGACCTCTGGACGCGCGTGGAAACGATGTTGACGTCGTACTCGGACGCGAGCTTCGTCACCGACGCGTACGCGCGCGAGCTGTCGAACGCGCGGACGCGCGCGACCGAGGTGGAAGCGACGAACGACGACCCGCCCGAACGCATCGGCGCGTGGGTCTCGACCGTGAACGACAGCGCGCTCCGGAGCCTCGATCAGCAGGTGCTCGTCGACCTGCTCGCGCTCGAGATGGATCCGTCCCGATGGCGCGACATCGCCGACACGGTCGTCGGGCACGCCGAGGATCTGGTTCGCGTCGGCTATTTCGACACCGCGTGGTATCTCGCCGAGCAGGTGGCCACGCAGTCGGCCGAGCAGGACGGCCGCCGCCCGCACGCCGCCGCCGCGCTCGAGCGCTTCGGCCGCGGCCCCATGATGAAACACGTCGCGAAGCACCTGCGCAGCGTCCACGACGAAGGCTACGAACGCTTCGGCCGCGTCTGCCACGCGATCGGACCCGCGATCATCCCGCCGCTCGCCGAGGGGCTGTCGGCGGAGCAGGACGCGCGCTCCCGCCGCCGGCTGCGCGACATCCTCGTGGGCTTCGGCGCGGCCGGGCGCGAGTCGGTCCAGCAACTGATGAACGCGCCGAACTGGGAAGTGCGCCGCACCGCCGCGTATTTGCTCCGCGAATTCGGCGGGACCGAGGGGCTGCGCGAGCTGCAGCCGTTGCTCAGCGACAGCGAGCCCCTGGTCCAGCACGAAGCGATCCAGGCGCTCATCCTCAACGGCAGCGACGCCGCGTCGCAGATCCTCGTGCAGGCGCTGACGGCAACGACCGGCCGTCCGCGTCAGACGCTCATCAAGGAGCTGACGACGACGCGCGACGAGCGCGCCGCGCCGCTCTTCTGCTATCTGGTGCGCCACCTCGATCGGCGCGCGTTCCCAGCCATCCATCTGGCCGCCGTCGAGGCGCTCGGCACGTTCGGCGGACCCGATGCGGTCGAAGCGCTCAAGGACGCGCTGCAGAAGGGGGACTGGTGGGCGCCGCTGAAGACGCGCCGCGTGCGCGCCGCGGTCGCGCAGGCGCTCCGCCGCATCGGCACGGCGGCGGCGATCGAAGCGCTGCGGGACGCGTCCGAGCATGGCGCGTTCGGCGTCCGTTCGGCGGCAAAGGCCGAGTTGACGAGGCTGACGTAAAGGCAGAAGGCAGAAGGCAGAAGGCAGAAGGCAGAAGGCAGAGAACACTATGACCGAGCCAGCTTCGCGGATTGGGGTGTACGAAGAGCTGCTTCGCCGTCTGGCGTCGGGGGTGCGCGCGGCGCAGCTCTACGCCCCCGATCATCCGCTCGTCGCGCGCAACGTGGACGGACTGCAGGTCGCGCTCAAATCGCTGCTCGCGCAGCAGCCTTCCGTCGTCGTCGGCATCGTCGGCGAGGACCTCGTCGTCGGCGAGACGCCGCTGCCGAAGGTCAGCGGCGGCATGAGCGAGTTCATCCACCGGTTGACGGACCATCACATCGAACGCATCGCGTTCGAGCGGGGCGTGACGCAGGACGAGCTGGTCGCGCTGATGCAGAAGATCTCGAAGCTCACCGGCCGCTCCACGATTGACGCCGAGAAGGATCTGTCGAGCGCGCACGTTCGCATCGGACGCCTGAAGGCCGAGGATCGGCGGCAGGACGGCATCGCCAGCGACCTCGCCGCGATTCGCCAGTTGTATTCGAACGCCGTCTCGGCGGCCGAAGTCGCGTGGGAAACGGCCGCCGGCGAGGGCATGCCGGACGCGCCCGCGGCCCTCCAGGCGGTCGAGGGGCTCGCCGAAGCCGTCACGCAGAACCGCACCGCCCTCGTCGCGCTCACCGCGATGCGCAACTACGACAACTACACGTTCACGCACATGGTGAACGTCTCGATCCTGACGATGGGGCAGGCGCGTGCGCTCGGGATCGACGGACGGCTGCTCCGCGAGTTCGGGCTGTCGGCCCTCATGCACGACATCGGAAAAGTGCGCACGCCGAAGGAAATCCTGAACAAGCCCGACAAGCTGACCGACGAGGAGTTCACGGTCATGCGGCGCCACACGGTCGACGGCGCCGAGATTCTGCGGCGCACGCCGGAGATGCCGATCCTCGCGCCGGTCGTCGCGTTCGAACATCATCTGCGCATCGACGGGAGCGGTTATCCTTTCAAGGTGAAGCGCGCGAGCCTCAACCTCGGGACGATGCTCTGCAGCATCTCCGACGTCTACGATGCGATGCGCTCGCAGCGTGTGTATCAGCAGGCCCACCCCACCGACCGGATCCTGGCCGTCCTCAAACGGAACGACGGCACGCAGTTCGATCAGCACCTGGTGCGGCGGTTCGTGCAGCTGCTCGGCATCTACCCGCCGGGCAATCTCGTGAAGCTCAGCTCCGGCGAGGTCGCGGTCGTCCTGCACGTACACGCGCCGGATCCGTACCGGCCGCGTGTGAAGGTCCTGTTCGGCCGCGACGGCGTCCGCCTCGACCTGCCCTACGAACGCAACCTGTGGGAAACGCGGCCGGAACCTGAGACCCGACGCGTGAGTGAAGCGCTCAGAACGGTCGTCGTCGCCTTTGGCGCGCTCGCGCTCGGGTTCACCTGGCAGGCCGTCCGGACGGCCGCCGTGCCGACGTCGTCGCCCGAGCGGCTCGTCGCGGAGCTGCGGCTGGCGCAGATGGCGGCGCTCCTGCTGGTCCTCACGGCCGGCGCGTACATCGGCTTCGCCGCGGCGCACGAGAATCGGCCGGGGGTTGGATTCGACGTGGCGTTGTCGATCGGCTTCCTGCTCGTCGCGGCGGTCACGATCGTCCGCGATCCCCGGCAGGCCCTCACGATCATCGCGCTCGGCTTCGCCGCGCACGCCGTGCTCGACGTGCTCCACCGTCCCGGATGGCTGCCCGACGGGCTCACGCCGCGCTGGTATGCCATCGGGTGCGCCGTGTACGATGTCTACGTCGGCGCGCTGTGCTATCTCCCGATCCTGAGGCGTTGAGGCGAATCATGAAGCGACTACTCTTCTTCTGCGCGGGCGCGGCGGTCGCGCTGCTGTCCGGTCCTTCTCCGCGCGCGGCGTCCCCGCAGGCGGCCACGGCTCCCACGACGCCGAAGCTCGTCGTCGTTGTCGTCGTCGATCAGATGCGCGCCGATTACCTGACGCGCTACGGCGACCTGCTCGGGCACGGCCTCACGCGCCTCACGCGCGAGGGGGCCTGGTTCCGCAAGGCCGCGTATCCGTACTTGAACACCGTCACGTGCGCCGGCCACTCGACCATCGGCACCGGCGAGCTGCCGTATCACCACGGAATGGTGCTGAATCAATGGTACGACCGCGCCGAGGGGCACTCGATCGCGTGCACGGAGGATGCGTCGGCGAAGAACATCAGCGTCGGCGCGCCCGCGGCAGGGGGCGACAGCGCGAGCCGCATGCTGACGCCAACGCTCGCGGAAGTCATGCGCAAGTCCACGCACGGACGCGTCGTCACGATCTCGCTGAAAGCGCGGTCGGCGATCGGGCTCGCCGGACATGGAGGCGACGCCGTGGTGTGGCTCGGGCCGATGGGCGCGCTCACGACGTCGAGCGCGTACGCGTCCGCGATCCCGGAGTTCGCCGCCGCATTCGCGAACGCGCATCCGCCCTCGCAGGACGCGGGCAAGGTCTGGGATCGCTCTCTCCCGCCGGCGAAATACGAGTACGTTGACGATGGCGTCGGCGAGCGGCCGAGCGGCGGCTGGACGGCGCTCTTCCCCCACCCGCTCGGCGGCGACGGCGGCGCGCTGACGCCGGCGTTCTACGCGCACTGGGAACAGTCGCCGTTCTCGGATGAGTACCTCGAACAACTCGCCGAAGCTGCCGTCGACAACATGCATCTCGGAAGCGGCGACGCGCCCGATTTCCTCGGCATCAGCTTCTCCGCGCTCGACATCGTCGGCCACGCGTTCGGCCCGCGCAGCCACGAAGTGCAGGACGTGCTCGTCCGGCTCGACGTCACGATCGACAAGCTTCTGAAGCATCTCGATTCGCGGATCGGCGCGGGCAAGTATGTGCTCGCCCTCAGCGCCGACCACGGCGTCGCGGACATTCCGGAGCAGATCCAGAACGCCGGGCGCCAGAGCGCCCAGGACATCGCGCAGGCGATCGACACGTCGCTGCAGCCGTTCTTCGGCGCCGGCCCGTACCTCGCGGCCAGCGCGTACACCGACCTGTACTTCAAGCCGGGCGTCTACGATCGACTGAAGGCGGACGACAAGGCGATGAAGGCGGTCGCGAAGGCGCTCTCGGCGCTGCCCGGCATCGAGCGCGTGCTGCGCAGCGACGAGTTGACGTCGCCGAAGGCGCGCGAGTCGTCGGACAAGGCGGTGCGCGCCGCGGCCCTGAGCTATTACCCGGGACGCAGCGGCGATCTGATCATCATCCCGCGCGACAACTGGCTGCTCGGCGGCGGCGGCACGACGCACGGCACGCTGCACGACTACGATCAGCGCGTCCCGATCATCTTCTTCGGCGCCTGCATCCGATCGGGCGCATACGACGACGCGGCGGCGCCGCCCGACATCGCGGCGACGCTGGCGTCCATCGTCCACGTCGCGCTGCCCGCGACGGACGGGCGGGTGCTGGCGGCTGCGGTCGCAAAGTAGGTTCTAAGGTTCTAAGGTTCTAAGGTTCGCTGCCGCGAGCGCAAACGCGAACCTTTTAGAACCCTAGAAGCCTAGAACCATTGTTGTATGGCGTCTTTCCGCGATCGTGTCCTGTCCGCCGTTCGCCGCGTCCCGGCGGGACGCGTGGCGACGTACGGCGACATCGCGGCGGCGGCGGGACAGCCGCGCGCGGCACGGGCGGTCGGCAACATCATGCGCGACTGCCGGACGCCCGGCGTCCCCTGTCATCGCATCGTCGCGGCCGGGGGGCGGCTCGGCGGTTACGGCGGCAACGAGGGATTGAAGCGATCGCTCCTCCGGGCGGAGGGGATTCCGGTCGCCGGCCAGCGAATTCGTCGGTTTGGCGCGCTCCGCTATCTGCCGAAGGGATCGAAGGTTCGGACACGGGCAACGCGGCTGACCCATGACCGCGTCTAAGCTGACGGTGCGGCCCACGGCGCCCGCGGCGGCCGGGTCCGGGCGGATGGCGGAACTGGCCCTCGTCGAGCGGGTCCGCCGGGGCGAACTGGGCGCATTCGAGGAGCTGTACCGGACGCACGCCGGGCGGCTGTACAGCCTCGCGTGCCGCATGCTGGGCAATCCCGCGGATGCCGAGGATCTGCTGCAGGAGATTTTCCTGGCCGCGCACCGCAAGCTCGACGGGTTCCGCGGCGACGCGGCGCTCGGCACGTGGCTCTACCGGCTCGCGACGAACCAGATCCTCGACCATCTGCGCAGCCGTGCCGCACGCGCGGGGCAGTTGACGGACGCGCTCGACGACACGGGCACGATTGCCGACACGGCGAGCGGACGGCTGGGCGATCGCGCGGTAACGAAACTGGATCTCGAGCGCGCGCTGGCGCAGTTGCCCGAAGGGTGCCGCGCGGCGTTCCTGCTCCACGACGTCGAGGGGCTGGAGCACCAGGAAGTCGCGCACGTGCTCGGGATCGCGGAAGGAACGTCGAAGTCGCAGGTCCACAAGGCACGGCTTCGGCTGCGAGCGTTGTTGACGCGTGGATCTTCCGCCTGAAGGCGGAAGCCACCTTCTTCTAAGTAGAGTTCGTGGCTTCTAAGTAGAGTTCGTGGCTTCGTGGCTTCCGCCTTCAGGCGGAAGGACAAACGAACATGCCGTGCGCCCGTTACATCACGTCGCTTCAGGAGCTGGCCGACGGCACGATCGGATCGATCCGTCGCGCCGAGGTCGAGCAGCACCTCGAGACGTGCGAGGACTGCCGCGCGGCGCTCGCCGATCTGGAGAAGATCCGCGACGCGGCCGCATCGCTCGACGAGCTGCAGCCTCCCGAACGCGTCTGGCTGCAGATCGCGGGGCGGCTGCGCCAGGAAGGACGGATTCAGGAGGCGGCGGCGCCCGCGCCGCCGCGACGGTATCTCCACGCGTTCGCGCTCGCCGCCGCGCTCGTGATCGCCATCGGCGGATCGCTGCTGTTCATCGCCTCGCGCAACCGGCAGGTCCCCGCGACGGCGCCGGCAACCGCGACGGCGACGCCGCCCACGGGCGTGCCGGACGCGGCGGAGGTGCAGGCCGCGGCCACCGCCGTCGAGGAAGCGCAGCAGAAGCTCGAGGCGGCGATCGGACGCCTGCAGCAGGTCGCCGACGCCAGCCTGCAGGCGATGGACCCGAAGACCGCCGCGACGCTGCAGAAGAACATCGGCATCATCGACCAGGCGATCGCCGAGGAGCGCGCCGCCGTCAAGGCGGAGCCGATGAACGTGCCGGCGCGCGAGAGCCTCTTCGAAGCGCTGAAACGGAAGGTCGTCCTGCTGCAGGACACGATCGCGCTCATGAACGAGATGCGCAAAGGCAACCCGTCGGGTGCGGCGGAGATTGTCGGCGGCAAGGGATAACAGAAGACGGAAGACGGAAGACGGAAACAAGAAAACAGAAAATGCGCGGACTATTCCCGGTCGCTCTCGTCCTCGTTGCCGTCGCGGCGCCACAGGTGGTGGACGCGCAGGTCTACCCCGAACGGATCGCGGTCAAGATCAAGCGCGTCGAGGCGTACCAGCGGCGCGGCGAGCGTGCGGAACAGACGGAACGCAAGACGGTGCAGTTGAGCGGCATCACGTCGCTCGACGTCGGCAACATCTCCGGCGACATCACCGTCACGCGCGGCAGCGGATCGGACGCCACGATCGAGGTGATCAAGACGGCGCGCGCCGGCTCCGACCAGGCGGCGCGCGAGATGCTGCAGTCCGTCGAGGTCGTCAGCAGCACGCGGAGCGGCCGCGGCGATATCCACGTGCAATACCCGAACGACAGCGTGTGGCGCCACCGGAACGTCAACGTCTCGGTGACGTTCAACGTGACGGCGCCGGCCGGCGTCCGGCTCAGCGCGAAATCCGTGTCGGGCAGCATCAAGGTGTCGGATATCAAAGGCGAGCTCTCGGTCGAGACCGTGAGCGGCAACGTGCGCGTCGCGTCCGCCGGCCGGCTGGCGACGGCGAAGTCCATCTCGGGGAACGTCGAGGTCGTCGACACGCAGGTGGACGGCGCGCTCGAAGCGTCGAGCGTGAGCGGCAACGTCATCCTGCACCGGCTGAACGCGCGGCGCCTCGACCTCGGATCGGTCAGCGGCGACGTGCGGCTGCTCGACATCCAGAGCGACCGCGTGGACGCGCAGTCGATCAGCGGCACGATCGAGTTCAGCGGCGCGCTCGCGCGCAACGGCCGCTACGACCTGAAATCGCACAGCGGCGAGATCCGCGTGACGGTCGCCGCGGGCGGCGGCTTCGAGCTGAACGCGACGTCGTTCTCCGGCGAGGTCCGCTCCGAGCTGCCCATCACCACCCACGGCGTCGAAGGAGACCGCGGCCGGCGCCGCCGGACGCTCTCCGGCACCTACGGCGACGGCAGCGCCGTTCTCGATCTGACCACCTTCAGCGGCTCCATCGTCATCACAAAGAAATAGTGCTGGGGGCTGGGTGATACGCGTGCTGGGGGCTGGGTGCTGGGAGGGGGTGCTGCGGTCGGAGGTGCGGCGTTCACGCGTGCGGCCCGGCACCCTCTCCGGGCACGCTCTCTTAGCACCGCCGGCAGCACCTTCTTCCCCGGCACCCTGTCCCTGCACCCAGCCCCCAGCACCAGCGATAGCTCATCATTGGCACCGAGCTTGCTTCGTGATGAATAGGTCCCGCTCCGGGTGCGGCCGACCGATATAATGCGTGCATGAGATGGGCGCCGACGGGTCCCGGGACCCGGCCACGGCTCACCGTCACGAGTTCACGTTGGAGGCGAAGATGAAGCAGTGGGTCATTGCGGGGATGCTCACCGGCTCGCTGGCGTTGGCGGGCGCGGCGAGCGCGCAGCAAAAGCAGCCGCCACCGCCGCCCAAGAAGCCGGCGGCGACCGCGGAGCAGCCGGCCAACCCGCCGGCCACGAAACAGGCGACGAAAAAGCGCGCCCCCAGGGGGGACGCCGCGAACGCCCAAGGCACGCACCAGGCGCCGAAGCCGCAGCCGAACACCGCCGGCACCCCGAATGTTTCCGATACGGCGATGGCGCTCGGGACCGTACACATCCCGAAGGCCGTGAAGGCGGACGGCAAGCCGCTGGCGCCCGGCACCTACCAGGTCCGGTTGACGTCGGAGCAGGCCAAGCCGGACGCGGTCGGCACGACCGGCAAGCTCGAACGCTGGGTGGAGTTCGTGAAGGGGGGCAAAGTCGCCGGCCGCGAGGTCGCCACGATCGTGCCCCAGAGCGAGATCGGACTCGTGCAGAAGGACGCCCCGCCCCGCGCGAACGGATCAAAAGTGGAGATGCTGAAGGGCGGCGACTACCTGCGCGTGTGGATCAACAAGGGCGGCAATCACTACCTGGTGCATTTGCCGGTGTAACGCGCGCGGCGCGCGTCAATGCCGAATGCAGAATGCCGAAAGCATTCTCATTCGGCATTTTGCTTTTGTGGACGCTTTCGGCATTCGTCATTCAGCATTCGGCATTCGGCATTCGTCAAATCGCCATCACGTCGAACTGCTCGTGGTGCAGGTGGACGTCGGGGCGGATCGTGATCGGCTTGCGCAGCGTGTCCTGCAGCTCGCGCATCAGCGGGCTCTCCTCCTCTTTCAGCGCCCGCGCGATGTCGGGGTTGACCCGGAGCACGACCCCCTGCCCGTCCAGATCCTGACCGATCTTCTTCAGCTCCGACAGAATCTCGTAGCAGATCGTCGCGCTCGACTTGATCGAGCCGGACCCCGAGCAGTACGGGCACGGTTCGGTGAGCTGGCGCTCCAGGCTCTGCTTGACCCGCTTGCGCGTCACGATGACGAGGCCGAAGTCCGACACCTGCAGCGCCTTTGACGGCGAGCGATCCTTTCGCAGCTCCTTCTCGACTTCCTGGAACACGCGCTGGCGGTTCTTCTTCTCCTCCATGTCGATCAGGTCGAGGACGATGATCCCGCCGAGGTCGCGCAGCCGGAGCTGGCGGACGATCTCCTTCACCGCTTCCAGGTTGGTCTTGACGATCGTGTCCTCGAGCCGGCCGGTGCGCTTCCCGACGTAGCGTCCGGTGTTGACGTCGATCGCGACGAGCGCTTCCGTCTGGTTGATCACGAGGTAGCCGCCCGACTTCAGCCACACCTTGCTGCGGAGCGCCTTGTCGATCTCCGCCTGGACGCCGTACTCCTCGAAGATCGGAAACTCTTTCGTGTAGTGCTTCACCCGCGGCAGCAGGGTCGGCATGATCCGCTCGACGAGCGCGACGACGCAGCGGTTGTCGGGTTCGCTGTCGATCCGGATGGCGCTGTAATCCTCGGTGAGCAGATCGCGGAGCAGCTTGGTGACGAGGCTCTGCTCCTGGAACAGCAGCGCCGGCGGACGCCGCGTTTCCATCTTCTGGCGGATCTCGGTCCAGATCTGGTGGAAGTACGACAGGTCGTTGACGATGTCCGCCTCGGAGCGGCCCGCGGCGGCGGTCCGGATGATCACGCCTCCCGTGAAGCCGTGCTCCTCGCGGAACTGCCGGACGATCCCGCGCAGCCGCGACCGCTCCTCGCGCGACTCGATCTTGCGCGAGACGCCGACGTGGTCGACCGTCGGCATGAACACCAGGAACCGTCCGGGCATCGTCACGTGGGAGGTGACGCGGGCCCCTTTCGTGCCGAGCGGCTCCTTGACGACCTGGACGAGGACCTCCTGGCCTTCCTTGAGCAGGTCCTCGATCTTGGGCTGGGGCTTGTCTCGATCCCGATCCCGTTCTCGATCCCGCGATCGCCTGTCCGGCCGCGCGGCGGACGGACCGGCGTCGCCCGCGGCCTCCGGAGCGCCGTTCTGCGCGCTCGCGGGACGCGCCTCCGCTTCGTCCTCGTCGCCAGACTCCAGGTTCTCGAACGCCTCGAGGGTGTTGACGACCTCAGAAACGTAGAGAAAGGCGTCGCGCTCGAGCCCGACGTCGACGAAGGAGGACTGCATGCCCGGCAGCACCTTCGAGACGCGGCCCTTGTAGATGTTGCCCACGACGCCGCGCTGCGCGGCGCGCTCGATGAAGACCTCGACGACCTGATCGTCCTCGAGGATCGCGACCCGCGTCTCGTGATCGCTCGAGGAGATGATCATCTCCTTGTTCATGAATGGAACTCCATCGGCTGGACGGATCCGTCCCTCGCGCGCGAAACCGCGTAGTCAGCGCGGCCGCGACCCACTCGACGAGGACGATGACCGCCAGTCCAGCCATTGATGAATGGTCAGTTCGTAAAGCGCCTCATCCTGACATTCAGGATGAGGCCGAAGCCCGCGAGCGTCGCGATGAGGGACGACCCGCCGTAGCTCATGAGCGGCAGCGTGATCCCCTTGACCGGCGCGAGGCCGGCCGACATCGTGACGTTGTAAATCACCTGAAACGCAAAACCTCCGATGATCCCTCCCACCAGGTACGCGCCGAGCCGGTCCTTGGCCAGGCGCGCCGCCTCGAGCGACCGGAGAATCACGAACAGATACAGACCGAGCGCGGTGAGCACGCCGAGAAAGCCCTCCTCCTCCGCGAGGACCGAGAAGATGAAATCGTTGTGCGCGACCGGCAGGAACTTGTATTGCCCCTGCGTGCCCTGCCGGAAGCCCTTGCCCGTCAGGCCGCCCGACCCGACGGTGATCCGCGCCTGGATCGTCTGGTAGCCGGCGCCGCGCGGATCCTGTTCGGGATCGAGAAACGTCTGGATGCGCTGCTTCTGGTAGTCCTTGAGCGCGTAGTGCCACGCGATCGGCGCCATGAGCGCGGCGATGATCGCGAACACCGCGAGCAGCCGCAGGCGCAGCCCGGCGAGGTACGCGACGCCGAGGTAGACCGGGATCAACGTGACCGCCGTCCCCAGATCCGGCTGCTTCGCGATGAGCGCCAGCGGCACGATCGTGAAGACGCCGGCGATGATCAGATCGCCGGTGTTCCGCGCGCCGCGCCGGTTCTCCCCGAAGTACATCGCGAGGATGAGCGCGACGGCGATCCGTCCGAACTCGCTCGGCTGGAGGTGATACGGCCCGACCGGGATCCACCGCTGCCCGCCCATCTGCGTCTGCCCTTTCAGCAGCACGAACAGCAGCATGACGATGAGCGAGCCGTAGACGAGCAGCGAATGCTCCGCCAGCACCCGGTAGTCGACGACGAGGCAGATGAGGAGCGCCACGAGGCCGAGCGCCAGCGCGTAGGTCTGGGTGCGGAAGTACGCGCCCGGATGGCCGGGACCGTTGGGCACCGTCACGTACGTCGTGCTGTAGATCATCGCGACGCCGATCGCGCAGAGCAGCAGGACGGCGCCCACGAGCAGCCAGTCCACGTGAAAGAAGAGGCGTCGTTCGAACATGCTACTGCTGGCCGCCTCCGGTCACGACCGAGCCGCGCGCGTACGGATCCTTGTAGTCGAGCCGCAGATCCTCGTGCGTCGGGGGCGGCGGCAGCGGCTTGCCGTCCTGCTTCGCGAAGAACGTCTCGAGGATGTGGTGCGCCACCGAGGCGGCGTTCGGTCCGTGGATGCCGTGCTCGAGCAGCACGACGCCCGCGATCTGCGGGTTGTCCCTCGGCGCGAAAAAGACGAACCAGCCGTGGTCGCGCAGATCCTTTCCGCTGCGCGCGGCGGCGAGCCGTCCCAGATTGGAGATCACCTGCGACGTGCCGGTCTTGCCGCTCACGTCGTGACGGTCCACGCGCGCGCGGCCGCCGGTGCCGCCGCCGTTCACGACCATCCACAGGCCGTCGCGGATCGCCTGCAGCTTCTCCGGCGTGACGTCGATCTTCGATTGCGGCGGCGGCGCGGGCGCCTCTTTCCACCCCGTCCCGTCGTCGACCGCCTTCAGCAGGTGCGGCGTGACGCGCGTGCCGCCGTTGGCCAGCGTCGCGATGTAGACCGCCATCGAGACCGGCGTGACCGACACCTGTCCCTGGCCGATCGCCACGGAGATCGTCTCGCCCGCGTACCATTTTTCGTGTTTCGTCTCGCGTTTCCACTCGCTCGACGGCACGAGCCCGGTGAGCTCGTTCGGCAGATCGATGTTCGACTTCACGCCGAGACCGAGCAGCGTCGCCCACTTGTTGATCCGATCGACGCCGAGCATGTTGCCGACGGTGTAAAAGTACACGTCGCAGGACTGCTCGATCGCGTGGCGGAGATCGAGGGAACCGTGACCCCCCTTCTTCCAGCACGCGAAGTAATGGCCGTAGAAGGTCGCGCCGCCGGAACAGTTGGCGTGGAAGTCGGGCTTGATGATGCCTTCCTCGAGCGCTCCGAGCGCGACCGCCATCTTGAACGTCGATCCCGGCGAGTAGCGTCCCTGCAGCGCGCGGTTCTGAAGCGGCTTCAACTCGTCCGTGTTGAGCGCCGCCCAGGTCGCGCGGTCGATGCCGGACGCGAACGCGTTCGGATCGTACGCGGGACGGCTGGTGAACCCGAGCACTTCCCCGTTGCGCGGATCGAGGACGACGGCGGCGCCGTTGAATTCCGCCGCGTCGAACGCATCCTCGACCGCCTTCTGGATGTCGTAGTCGATCGTCAACTGCAGCCGGCGCCCCTCGACGGGCGGCTGCTCGTCGAGCTTCGTCAGCTCGCGCCCGAGGCTGTTGACCTCGACGATGCGGTTGCCTTCCTTGCCCATCAGCAGGCGGTT
The DNA here is from genome assembly GCA_003223835.1 of Acidobacteriota bacterium. Classification (GTDB taxonomy): domain Bacteria; phylum Acidobacteriota; class Vicinamibacteria; order Vicinamibacterales; family 2-12-FULL-66-21; genus Gp6-AA38. The sequence goes on from QHWR01000108.1 coordinate 24,367, forward strand.
GTATGCCTGCTCCACGCCCGCTTGCCCGACGATGGTCCCCGATTCCACGCCTTCGAAGTCGGCGCGGCTCAGTTGTCCCTCGGTAATTTCGCCGACGTACCCGAACAGGTGCGCCGCCAGGCCCGTCGGGTACTTGCGCGACGGCACCTCCTGATAGATGACGCCGGGCAGCTCCCATCGCCGCGCCCACATCGCGACGACCTGCTCGAAGCTCGCGTTCTCGATGAGCACGATCGGCCGGTAGCTCGGGTCGCGCCGGCGCCGGTTCACCGTGTCGCGCAGCTGCGCGACGTCGACGCCCGTCGCCATCGCGAGCGTGCGCAGCGTCTCGTCGAGGTTGCGCGTCTGCTCGCGCACGAGCGCGATGTTGTAGACGTTCTGGTTCTCGACCAGGATGCGGCCGTTGCGATCGAGCAGCACGCCGCGCGGCGCCGGCAGCGGCAGCCGCCGCAGATGGTTGTTCTCCGCCATCTCGCGGAACCGCTCGTGCTGCGCGACCTGAAAGATCCAGAACGCGACCGCCAGCGCCGCGAACGCAAACGCCAGCAGGTATTGAACGAACGACAGCCGCAGCGTCAGGCTGCGACGATCGTCCGGCATCAGGGTGGTCGTGCTCATGACGAATGACCTTCTGCTGCGGGCTGAGTGCTGTGTCAGGGTGCCTGCCCCAGCCCTCAGCCCTCAGCACTAAAACCGACGTTTGGCAAAGCTCGCCCTCCGCATCCGCCGCCGCGCGAGCACGTCCGGGCCGTTCTCGACGATCAGGAATGCGGCCACGCCGACGACGCCGTTGCAGACCGCCTGGAGCAGGACGGCCATGTACTGCGGCGCGAACCCGCGCGACTGGAGCAGCGCGTCGAGCGCCTGGAACACCAGCTCGTGCAGCAGCGTCGCCGAGACGAACATCACGAACCTCGGCAGCGCGGTCGACACGATGAACTGCGCGCCGAGGATGCCGACCAGAAACCCGACCAGCGTCTTCGACAGCCCGCCAATCCCGACGATGGCGCCGGCGAGCGCGTCCTGCGCGAGGCCGCCCGCGGCTCCCGCGAGCATCCCGGTTACCGGCCCGTACGCGAGCGCCAGATACACGACCGCGACGAGCACGAGGTTGACCGCGAGGCGGCCGCCGGTCATCAGCCCGGCGAGCGTCGTCTGCAAGACCAGCGCTCCCGCGAGCGCCAGCAGCACGGCCAGCGTCTTCACTTCGAGCCCTCGTCGCGCGTGGCCGGCCGCGGCGGCACCAGCACGACGAGCACTTCTTCGAGGCTCGAGAAATCCACGGAGGGCCTGACCGTGATCGTGCGATACAGGCCGTTGCCCCGCTCGGAGCGCTCGACCCGGCCGATCCGGAATCCCTTTGGATAAATCCCGTCAACACCCGACGCGATCACCGCGTCGCCGACCTTCACGTCCGCGAGGTTCGACACCAGCTCCATTCTGAGCGGCGGGTCCGCGTCCATGCCGACGACCATGCCGCCCGCGCGCGCCCGCTCGGTCAGCGCGCCGGCCGCCGCGTTGCGGTCGATGAGCAGCTGCACGCGCGCGGCGTGGCGCGCCGGCGGTCCGACGACCCTGCCGATCACGCCGGCCGGGCCGATCACCGACATGTCCGCCTGGACGCCGTCGGCGCTCCCGCGGTCGATCGTGATCGTCCGCATGCCGGGATTCGGGTTGCCGGCGATGACCTCGGCCGCGATCGTCGGCAGGCCCGCCTCCGTTTTCAGATCCAGCAATTCCTGCAGCTTCGTCGTGCGCTCCGCGAGCGCGTGCTCCTCCTGCAGCTTCACCTGCAGCGACGCGAGTTCCTTCTTGAGCTCGTCGTTCTCCGATCGCAGCCCGCGCAGCGCGACGTACCGATCCCACACGCCGCGCGTGCCGCTGATTCCCCCCGACGCCGCGCGCTCGAGGTGCGAGAAGGCCTCGAACGTGACGAGCGACAGAATCCGGACGCCGGATTTCGACTGCACCTGCGCGGACACGAGAATCACCTGCGCGACCATCACAGCCAGGAACAGATAGCCGGTCCTTTGGCGGATATCCAACATCAGTGCGGCTCGACTCGCTTCGCTCGCTCGCCGCGGCCGCAGGCGCTGCCCGAATTGCCGAAGGCTGCTTTCAGCATCTGCGCGGCCACGACGCTTCAGTCAATCGAGATCTTCCGTAACAGATTGAAATCCGACAGCATCTTGCCCGCGCCCAGCACGACCGACGAGAGCGGATCCTCCGCCATCGCCAGCGGCAGCCCGGTCTCCTCCCGCAGCCGCTTGTCCAGATTCTTCAGCAGCGATCCGCCCCCCGTCAGCACGATGCCGCGATCGACGATGTCGGCCGACAGCTCCGGCGGCGTCCGCTCGAGCGCGACGCGGACGGCGTCGACGATGACGTTCACCGTCTCGGCGAGCGCTTCGCGGATCTCCTCGTCGGTGATCGTAATCGTCTTGGGCACGCCTTCGATCAGGTGCCGCCCCTTGATCTCCATCGTCATCCGCTCCTCGAGCGGGTACGCGGAGCCGACCTCCATCTTGATCGCTTCCGCGGTGCGCTCGCCGATGAGCAGGTTGTACGTCTTCTTGATGTACTGGATGATCGCGTCGTCCATCTCGTTGCCCGCGACGCGGACGGCCTTGCTGTAGACGATGCCCGCGAGCGAGATGACGGCGATGTCGGTCGTGCCGCCGCCGATGTCCACGATCATGTTGCCCGACGGCTCCGTGATCGGCATGCCCGCGCCGATCGCGGCGGCCATCGCTTCCTCGACGAGGTACACCTCGCTCGCCTTCGCGCGGTACGCGCTGTCCTTCACCGCGCGCTTCTCGACCTGCGTGATCTCCGACGGCACGCCGATCACGATGCGCGGGCGCACCCACACGTTGCGGTTGTGCGCCTTCTTGATGAAGTAGGTGAGCATCTTCTCGGTGACCTCGAAGTCGGCGATGACGCCGTCCTTCATCGGCTTGATCGCGACGATGTTGCCGGGCGTGCGCCCGAGCATCTCCTTCGCGTCGCGGCCGACCGCCTCGATGCGGCCGTTGACCTTGTTGATCGCGACGATCGACGGCTCGTTGACCACGATGCCTTTCCCGCGCGCGTACACGCAGGTGTTCGCGGTGCCGAGGTCGATGGCCAGGTCGCTCGAAAAAAGGGAAAACAGTGAACGAAGACTCAACGAGGACTCCTCCTCTCACTCACCTGCCACGCAGATCCCATTCTTGCCGCGGTCCTTGACGGCGTACATCGCCTCGTCGGCCGCCTGGATCAATCCCTCCGCCGACGCGGCGACGTCGGGCAGCGTCGCGACGCCGACCGACGCCGTCAGATGAATGTCCAGCCCGTCGTCGTGGAGAAACGGGTGCACGGCGAGGCGCTCGCGGATGCGTTCCCCCACCGCGACCGCGCCGTCGCTGCCCGTGTCGGGGAGGACGAGCGCGAACTCGTCGCCGCCGAACCGCGCGGCGACGTCCGTCTCGCGCGCGCTCGCGCGGATGAGGGCCGCCGCCTCCACCAGCGCGCGGCTGCCGGACAAATGCCCGTGTGAATCGTTGATGGCCTTGAACCCGTCCAGATCGACGAACAACAGCGAGAGGGGACGGCCGCTGCGCGACGCGCGCTTCGTTTCCCGGCGCAGCACCTGCGAGAGATACCGCGAGTTGTAGAGCTGCGTCAGATCGTCGGTCACCGAGAGCGCCTCGACGCGCTGCAGGCGCAGCGCGTTGTCGAGCGCGAAGGCGCCCGGCTCGAGCGCCGCGAGCAGGGCCGCCAGCGTCGCGTCCTGAAAGCGCGGCTCCCTGGCGGACGGCGCACGATCGAGCGCGACGAGCGCGCCGAGCGTGCGGTCCCGGCAGTCGAGCGGAAAGGCGACCGCCGCGGAGGCGGGCGCGTCGGTGAAGCGTCGATCGAGCGCTAGATTCATCGCGCAGCAGACATCGCCGTTGCGCATCACCCACTGGCCGACGGCGTACGCGCCCGCCTCGAGCGACGGCGTCAGCGCGCGCGACGCGAGCACCCGCGTATGTCCCGCGTCGTCGATGGCGACGACGAGCCAGGCGGGGGCCGGCACCCAGTCCGCCGCATGGTCAACGAGCGCCTCCGCGACCCGCTCGGGATCCAGCGAGGAATTGAGCGCGCGGATCAGCTCCGCGAGCGTCTCCGCGCGGCCGAGCCGCGCACGCAACGTCGACTGCACGGGGCGCAGCCGTTCGGCAAGATCGGCGCGCGCGCCTTGCGCGGCCGAACGCCGGCGGCTGGCCGGCATACGCGCCCCCCGCAATGGACGACGGCCAGATTGTCGACCCGTCCCGGTCAATCGGGTCCCGGTCCCATTGAAATGGCGGATCCCTCTAAGTCCTTCTATCCTCCGCAAATATAGCACATGGCATCGGTTTGGACGGGGTGGAAACGGACGGGACAAGGCCGGAGCGGGAAGCCAGGCGGCAGAAGAGCCGTGAGAAAAACAGGGCGCCGCAGCCACCGGGTGGAGCTGCGCGATTCTGAGCGGCACAACAGCGTCGGCGGGCGCGCGTGCCCGCCGGGCTGAGGAGGATGAGAGTGCGCGTCAGCTGCCCGTTGGCCGCGGCGCCTGTCGGCGGTCCGTGAGCACGTGCCGTACCACCGCCGACCGCTCGCGACTCGAGAGGAAAGCGCGACCGGCGTGGCTCTGCGTTCGTACGTCTCGACCGTATGCCGGCGTCGTCGTCGCGCGCTCGGATGGTTTCCATACGACTGCGCATCGACAGCCCCGGCGGGTCCGCGATCGCGTCGGACATCATCTGGCGCGAAGTGCTCCTCACGAAGAACCAGAAGCCGCTCGTCGCCTCGATGTCTGACGTCGCGGCGTCGGGCGGCTATTACATCGCGATGCCCGCGCACGCGATCGTGGCGGAGCCGTCCACGCTGACGGGATCGATCGGCGTCGTCTCGATCAAGTTCGTGATCGACGGGACGCTGAAGAAGCTCGGGATGAACATCGAGGGGATCAGCCAGGGCAAGTACGCGGACCTGTACTCGCCGATCCGGCCGTTTTCGCCCGAAGAGCGCGCGCGCATGGCGCAGACGATGCAGGCGACGTACGACGCGTTCGTGGAAAAGGCGGCGCAGGGACGCAACACGACGCCGGAGCGGATCGACGCAATCGGGCAGGGGCGCGTGTGGACCGGCCGTCAGGCGAAGCAGATCGGCCTCGTCGACGAGCTGGGGGGGCTGGACCGCGCCGTCGCGATCGCGAAGCAGCGCGCGAAGATCGCGCAGGACGCCGAAGTGGACGGCCACGAGATCACCGTCGCGCAGTTCCGCCGCATCTACGACCAGCAGATGCGCGCGTACCGCCAGACCTATGGCGCGAACGTCGACGAGCGGCTGCTGAAACAGCTCGGGATCGACCAGCGCATCGTGCAGCAGATGATCGACGAAGCGTCCGCCGTCGCTGAAGCGAAGCGTCTCGGGATCAGCGCGAGCGATGCCGAAGTGCGCGAACGGATCCTCGCGCTGCCCGCATTCCAGGAGAACGGCCAGTTCATCGGCGACGAGCGCTACCGCCAGCTCCTGCGGATGCAGAACCCGCCGCTGCGCCCCGACGAGTTCGAGGACCAGATGCGCCGCGGCGTCATCGTGGAAAAGCTGCAGGCCGCGCTGACGAACTGGATTTCCGTCCCCGACGCGGACGTCGATCGTGAATTCCGCAAGCGGAACGAGAAGATCAAGCTCGCCGTCGTCGCGTTCCCCGCGGACAAGTTCCGCGAGGGGGCGACCGCGACCGACGCGGAGGTCGCGAAGCGCTTCGAGGACAACAAGGAAACGTACCGCGTCCCCGAGAAGCGGAAGATCCGTTTCATCACCGTCGATCAGCAGGGGCTGCGCGACAAGGTCACCGTGACGGGGCAGCAGATCGAGCGTCACTACAACGACAACATCCAGCAGTACTCCACGCCCGAGCAGGTCCGCGCGAGCCACATCCTCCTCAAGACCGAAGGCAAGGACGACGCGGCCGTGAAGAAACAGGCGGACGACCTGCTGAAACGCGCGAAGGGTGGCGAGGACTTCGCGGCGCTCGCGACGAAGTACTCGGAAGACGAAATCAGCGCGAAAAAGGGTGGGGACCTGGACTATTTCGGCCACGGCCAGATGCAGCCGGAGTTCGATCAGGCGGCATTCGCGATGCAGCCGGGACAGATCAGCGATCTCGTCAAGACGCAGTACGGCTACCACATCATCAAGCTGGTGGACAAAAAGGCGGGGACGACGAAGTCGCTCGCCGAAGTGCGGCAGCAGATCGAAGAGCAGCTCAAATGGGAGCAGGCGCAGAGCGGCGCGCAGAAACTCTCCGACAAGATCGCGGGGCAGCTCACGAAGCCGTCCGACTTCGACGCCGTCGCGCGGGCGAACGGGTTGCAGGTCCGCGAGTCGGGGTTCTTCACGCGCGACGAGCCGATCGTCGGCATCGGGCTCGCCCCCAACGTCGCGGCGCGGGCGTTCGATCTGAAGGAGGGCGAGGTCGGCGACGCGATCAGGACGCCACAGGGCTTCGTCTTCATGACCGTGATCGGCAAGCAGGATCCCTACATCCCGAAGCTGGACGAGGTGAAGGCGAAGGTGCACGACGACGTCCTCAAGCAGAAGGCAGTCGACGGGGCGCGGCAGAAGGCGGCGTCGCTCATCGCGTCGTTCAAGTCCGGCGACTTCGACAAGGCGGCGAAGGCGGCGGGCGTCGAGGTGAAAACCACGGAGCTGATCGCGCGCGGCTCACCGATTCCCGACATCGGCGTCAGCCCGACGATCGACGCGGCCGCGTTCGCGCTGCCGTCGGGGGGCGTGAGCGATCCGATCGTCACCGACACGGGCGCGCTGTTGGTGAAAATGCTGGAGCGGAAGGACGTCACGCCCGCGGAGCTCACGGCCGGACGCGACGCGCTGCGCACGGAGCTCCTCAACGACCGGCGGAACAAGTTCTACTCCGCCTACATGACGAAGGCGCGCCAGCGGATGAACATCCGCATCAATCGGGAGACGATCGCACAGGTCGTGGCGTAGGCACGAAATGCGTCATCTCACGAACACGTTCGGCATCAGCGCGAGCGGCTCGCCGCGGCGGAAGACCTGCAGCGGCGACGCGAGCGTCTGCAGCATGCGCGGGTTGCGGAGGCCGAGGAGCGCGCCGAGGGTCGCCGCGCGGTCCGCGCTGCCGAAGGGATTCCGCACCAGGTCGTAGAACGACTTGCGCGGCGGATAAATCACCAGCTCCACTTCGGCGTCCTGCGCGATCTTCGCGCGCTGCTTCGCGATCGCGACGGCGCGGTCCAGCCCCCCCAGCTCGTCGACGAGGCCGATCTGCTTCGCCTGACGGCCGGTCCACACGCGCCCCTGCCCGATCGCGTCGATCCGCTCCGGCGTCGTGTTGCGTCCCTGCGCCGCCTTTTCCACGAACGCGTCGTACGTCGCCTGCATCGTCTGCGCCATGCGCGCGCGCTCTTCGGGCGAAAACGGCCGGATCGGCGAGTACAGGTCCGCGTACTTGCCCTGGCTGATCCCCTCGATGTTCATCCCGAGCTTCTTCAGCGTCCCGTCGATCACGAACTTGATCGAGACGACGCCGATCGATCCCGTCAGCGTGGACGGCTCCGCCACGATCGCGTGCGCGGGCATCGCGATGTAATAGCCGCCCGACGCCGCGACGTCAGACATCGAGGCGACGAGCGGCTTCTGGTTCTTCGTGAGGAGCACTTCGCGCCAGATGATGTCCGACGCGATCGCGGACCCGCCGGGGCTGTCGATGCGCAGCACGATGGCCTTGACCGCGGAGTCGCCGCGCGCCTTCCGGAGGTACTCGATGAGCGTCTCGGATCCGGCCACCTGTCCCTCCGGCGAGTCGTAATGGCTCTTGCCGGTGCTGATCAACCCGACCGCGTAGATGACGGCGATGCGCGGCCCGCGCTGCAGCCCGAGGCTCGACGCGCCGACGCGGCGGTACTCGTCCATGTCCAGGTAATGCACGCTGGCCGGCGCCAGCTTCACCTTGTCGTCAAGCTCGTCCTCGTACGCGAGGTCGTCCACGAGCCCCGCGCGCACCGCGTCCTCGGGGAGAAACGGGCCGTGGTCGATCAGCTGCCGGACGGCGGCTTCCGGCTTGCGGCGGCCGTCGGCGATCCCTCGAACGAGCTGCTCGTACAGATCGGTGTTGAGCGATTCCGCCATCTCGCGGTGCGCCGGCGTGAACGTGCGCTCCGTGAAGTTGTTCGATGCCGTCTTGTACTCGCCGATGTGCAGCGCGTCGGGATACGCGCCGATCTTGTCGAGCATGCCGCGGAGGAACAGCTCGTAGCTCGCGATGCCGGTCAAGTCGAGCGACGCCGTCGGCATCAGGAACACTTTGTCGCACGCGCTCGCGAGGTAGAACTCCTGCTCGCCGCCGTACTCGAGATACGCCACGATGAGCTTGCCCGACCGCCGGTAGTCGACGACCGCGTCGCGGATCTCCTGGACCTTGCCCCAGAGCGCCGCGGTGCCGGTCGGCTTGAGGATGACGCTCGTGATCCGGCGATCGATCTTGGCCTTGCGGAGCAGCTCGACCGTCGAGCGCACCGTCGGCGGCACTTCGATGAACTGGCCGATGACGCCGCCGGGCTCCATCTCCTCGAGATCCCCGCCCACGCGCAGGACGAGCGTCGAGTTGCCGGCGACCTGCGGCTCGCGGCCGACCGCGGTGTAGAGGAGGAGCAGGCCGGCCACCGACGCGATGACGGCCAGCATGATGAGCACGATGACGAGCCAGACGCCGCGTCTCACAGCCACAATAGAGCCTCCGGAAAGACGGTGACGAATGAGTATAGCGAAAGAGGATGGAGGAGGGATGACGGATGAGGGTCATCCGCCATCCGCCATCCCCCATCCCCCATCCGTCATCAGTTCTCGGCATTTCGCATATCATCACCTGCTGTGTCCCACGCCTTCACGCTCGGCGTCGAGGAAGAGTTCCAGATCGTGGACCCGCACACGTGGGAGCTGCAGTCGCACGTCTCGGAGCTGCTCGCCTCGAGCGCGCCGTCGCTCGGCGACCAGATCAAGCGCGAGCTGCACCAGTCGATCGTCGAGGTCGGCACGAAGATCTGCGCCGACGTGCGCGAGCTGTCCGATGAAGTCATGCGGCTCCGGCGCGACGTCGTCAGCAGCGCGGAGCGCGTCGGGCTCCGCATCGCGGCCGCCGGCACGCATCCGTTCTCGAACTGGATGGACCAGGTGCTCTCGCCCGGCGAGCGCTACCAGAGCATCGTCGAGGAGCTGCAGCAGCTCGCGCGATCGCTCCTGATCTTCGGCCTCCACATCCACGTCGCCATCCCGGATCGCACGAGCACGATCGAGCTGCTCAACGAGGCCCGGTATTTTCTGCCGCACCTCCTCGCGCTCTCACCGGACGACGGTGTTCCGACGCTTTCCGCGCACCGGCATCCCCGAACAGTTCGGTTCGTGGAGCGAGTACGAGGAGTACCTGAACCTGCTCGTCGAGCTGAAGTGCATCGACAACGGCAAGAAGGTCTGGTGGGATCTGCGTCCGCACCCGACCTTCGGCACGCTGGAGTTCCGCGTCTGCGACGTCCCGACGTCGCCGCGCGTGACGATTACGCTCGCCGCCCTCGCGCAGGCGATCGTGGTCAAGTTGTACCGGCTGCGGCGCAGCAATCTCGGGTTCCGCATTTATCCGCGCGCGCTCATCGAAGAAAACAAGTGGCGCGCGGCGCGGTGGGGGATCGACGGCAAGCTGATCGACTTCGGCCAGCGCAAGGAAGTCGCGATGCGCGATCTCGCGCACGAGCTCTGTGCCTTCGTGGACGACGTGGTGGACGAGCTGGGCAGCCGTCGCGAGATCGAATACGTGAACACGATCGTCCGGGAGGGCACGAGCGCGGATCGTCAGCTCCAGGTGTACCGCGAGTCGGGCGATCTGAAGGCGGTCATGCAATGGATCGTCGATGAAACGAGGAGGACCGCGTGAAAGTCGGGCTGATGTGCGGACGCGAGTATGCCTTCCCGCCGGCGTTTCTCGAACGCGTCGACGCGCTCGGCCGCCCGCACGGGATCTCGGCCGAGTTCGTGAAGCTGACGGGCACGCGCATGGGCGAGCCGCCGGACTATCGCGTCATCGTCGACCGGATCTCGCACGAAGTGGAGTATTACCGCGCGTACCTGAAACACGCGGTGCTCGAGGGCACCTACGTCATCAACAATCCCTTCTGGTGGACCGCCGACGACAAGTTCTTCAACTACTCCGTCGCGGCGAAGCTCGGCGTCGCGGTGCCGAAGACGGTGGTGCTCCCGCAGAAGTCGTATCCCGCCGACATCGATCTGACCGCCGAGTCGCTCCACAACCTGGGCTATCCCATCGACTGGGATGGTCTGCTCGACTACGTCGGACGTCCCGCGATCCTGAAACCCTATTCGGGCGGCGGCTGGAAGCACGTTTACAAAGTAAATAACCGCGAGGAACTGATCGCCGCGTACGACGGGACCGGACCCTACTGCATGACGCTGCAGCAGTTCATCCACTTCAATCAGTACGTGCGGTGCTTCACGTTCGGACAGACCGACATCGTCCCGGTCGCCTACGACCCGCATCAGCGGCGGTACCTCGTCGAGCACGCGTACCTCGATGCCGAGCTGGGGGCACGCGTCGTCCGCGACGCACAGACGCTCAACACCGCGCTCGGCTACGAGATGAACACGATCGAGTTCGCCGTCCAGGACGGCGTTCCCTACGCGATCGACTTCCTCAATCCGGCGCCCGACTTCGAGCGCGATCGGATCACGCCGCATTACTTCGACATCGTGGTGGACCGCATGGCGCGGCTCGTCATCGATCGCGCGCTGCACGGCGACGTGCAACACTCCTGGCCTCGCTGGTCGCAGATGGTGGGCCTCGGCAGCCGCACGGCCGTATGACCGATCCGATCGTTTACTGGAACCTTCTCGTCCGCACGCATGCGGCACCGGCGGCGTGCGATGACCTGGCGGACCGCATGCGCGAGCGGCGGCTGACGTTCGGCGGGCGCCTGCTCTGCCCGTTCCTCCGTCCGTTCTTCCTCACCGACGCGGACGAAGGCCGTGTCGCGCGGGCGGCCGAAACGCTGTGGACGCTCGGCGAGCGGGTCGCGGCGGCGGCGCTGAAGGAGCCGGCGGTGCTCCGCGAGCTGTGCGTCAGCGGCGAGGAAGAGCGGCTGGCGCGAATCGATCCCGGTTGCCCCATCGCCAGCACGGCCGCCCGGGCCGACGCATTTTTGTTGCCGGGATCGCTCCGCTTTGCCGAGTACAACGCCGAGTCCCCGGCCGGTCCCGGATATGCGCAGCGCCTCGCGGAACTGTTCGACGGCGAGCCGTTGATGGCGCGGTTCCGCGAGCGCTTCGACGCGAGGTTCTACACCCCGATCGAGCGCCTGCTCGACGCGCTCGTCGCCAGCTACCGCGACTGGGGCGGCAAGGCCTCGCCGCCGCGCATCGCCATCGTGGACTGGCGCGACGTGCCGACGTGGAGCGAGTTCGAGCTGCTGCGCGACGCGTTCACCGCGCTCGGCGTGCCCACCGTGATCGCCGACCCGCGCGATCTCGTGTACGACGGTAAGGCGCTCATCGCTGAGGGATCGCCCGTCGATCTCGTCTACCGCCGTGTGCTCATCAACGACATCGTCGCGCGCGCGGGCGACTGCCGCGCGCTCGTGAACGCCTATGCGGCGCGCGCGGTCGCCGTCGCGAACACGCTGCGCTGCAAGGTCGCGCACAAGAAGGCGTTCTTTGCGGTGCTGACCGACGATGACTACGCGCGACTGTTCGACGCGGGCGAGCTCGAGCTGATCCGGCGGCACGTGCCGTGGACGCGCGTCGTGCGCGAGCGTCACGTGACGCGCGACGGCCGCCGGTTCGACCTCATTCCTTATCTCCGCGAGCATCGCGACCGGTTCGTCCTGAAACCGAACGACGAGTACGGCGGAACGGGCGTCACGCTCGGATGGGAGACCGACGCGCGCGCGTGGGACGACGCGATCGCGCTGGCCGTGAAGGAGAGCGACCGCGGGTGGGTCGCGCAGGAACGGATCGAGATCCGCCGCGAGCCGTTCCCACGATGCGAGGGAGATCGCATCGACACCCGCCTGAGCGCGACGGGCCTCGCCAACGTGACATCCGGCGGCGGCCAGGTGCCGGCGTTTGTGGTTAGATCTCATTGATGGCCTCGGCTTTCTTCGGTCTCAGCTCGGTGGAGCTGGAGCCCGGCGCGCGCAACGCGGTCGACGTCTGCCTCGGCATCCGGCCGCGCGAGCGGGTCGCGTTGATCGCCGACCAGGCGAGCCGCGGCGTGGCCGCGAGCCTCGAGGCGGCGCTCGACAAGGCGGGCGCGAGCGTGGAGGGGGTGCTGGTCGAGGACGTCGCGTCGCGGCCGCTCGACGGCCCGCCGCCGGCCGTCCTCGCCGCGCTCGAACGCGCGGACGCCGGGATTCTCTGCGTGCAGCCGCGCCAGGGAGAGCTGAGGGCGCGCATGGCGATCGTCGCGGCCGTGGAGCGCCGCGGCATTCGGTATGCGCACATGGTCGGCGTCACGCCGGAGATCATGCGGCAGGGGATGCGCGCGGACTACCGGCTCGTCGATCGCCTGAGCGAACGCCTGTGCGAGCGGATGCGCGGCGCGCGGTCGCTCCGCGTCGAGACGCCCGAGGGCACGGCGTTCACCGCGACGTTCGATCCGGCGCTGGCGTGGATCAAGACGAGCGGCCTGATCAGCCGGCGCTACTGGTCCAACCTGCCCGCGGGCGAGGTGTTCACGACGCCCGCGACCGTTGACGGCGTGTTCGTCTGCAACGCGACCGTCGGCGATTACTTCGGGGCGAAGTACGGCGACCTCTCGTCCACGCCGCTGACGCTTCGCATCGCCGGCGCGCGGCTGCAGGACGCGTCCTGCGCCCGGCACGATCTCGAGCAGGAATTCTGGGCCTATTGTCACACCGACGAGCACAGCGACCGCGTCGGCGAGCTGGCGTTCGGCACCAACCTCGCGCTCGATCGCATGATCGGCATCCTGCTGCAGGACGAGAAATTCCCCGGCGTCCACGTGGCGTTCGGCGATCCGTACGGCAACCAGACCGGCGCCACCTGGAAATCGTGCACGCACGTGGACGTGCTCACGCGGAACTGCGACGTCTGGATCGACGACGAGCAGGTCATCATCGGCGGCCGCTACCGGCTCGATCTCCTGGGACTTGCCTGATCGGTCATTTCAGGCGCGGCTCAAATACCCCCGCATCTGCAATGTCCAATACGGCCAGTCGTGTCCTCCCTGCGGGCCCCAGTCGTCGAGGTGATGCCGGACGCCGCGGCTCGCGAGCACCTGGGACAGGCGGTAGGCTTCCCCGCTCTGCTCCCACGGGCCGGTGCCGGTCGCGATGTGGATCTCGCACGTCGCGAGCTGGCCGAGCGTCCACGGGTCGGAGAGGTTGGCGAGATAGTCCACGGGGTTGTTGAAATAGAAGTTGTCGTCGTACTCGCCGTCCATGAACCGTTTCATGTCGTACACGCCGGAGAGCGCGTAGCACCGCTTCACCGCGTCGGGATGCTTGAAGAGCGTGTTGGCCGCATGATACGCGCCGAGCGACGCTCCCATCGTCCACACGCCGATGTGCGGGTCCTGACAGTGGCCGCGAATGAACGGCAGGAGTTCCTCGGCCACGTACGCGTCGTACTGCCGCTGCATCCAGCTCCGGTGACGCGGATGCGCGCGCTCGTTCGCGAAGGAGTCGCGGTGGTTGGTGTTCGCGGAGAAGATCTTCACGCGGCCGGCGTCGATGATGTCGGCGAGCGCGCCGATGAGGCCCTGACGTTCGTACTCCCACTCGTCGCCGCCCGACGTCGGAAACGTCAGCAGCGGCGGTCCCCAGGCGCCGAACACGGCCACGCCCATGTCGCGGCCGAGACGCTCGGAGTACCACCAGTGATGTTCGCGGCGCATCGCGTAACCCTATCAGCTTCCGGGCGCCGCGCCGTATCCCTCGCCTGACGTGGAAAGACACACGCTGTCGGTCTGGTCGCCCCAACTGAAAAACCGCCGCGCGGTGGACGTCTACCTGCCCGCGTCGTACGCGCCGGGACGCCGGCGCTATCCCGTCGTGTACCTCCACGATGGGCAGAACCTGTCGGATCCCGCGACCGCATTCGCCGGGAAGACCTGGCAGCTCGAGGCCGCGCTCGAGCGGCTCGCGCGCGAGGGGCTCGACGCGATCGCGGTCGGGATTCATAACGCCGGCGACGCGCGGCTCGCCGAATACAGCCCGTTCCTCGACGCGCGGCACGGCGGCGGCGCGGGGGATCGCTACCTGCGCTTCGTGATCGAGACGATCAAGCCGCGGATCGACCGGCGGTACCGGACGGATCGCGCGCGCGATGCGACGGCGATCGCCGGGTCGTCGATGGGGGGCCTCATCAGTCTCTACGGGTTCTTCGCCGCGCCGCGCGTCTTCGGCCGCCTCGCCGCGTTGAGCCCGTCACTGTGGTTCGGCGGCCGGCGCGTGCTGGACTTCGTCGAGGCCGCGGGCCGTCCGGAAGGCCGCATCTACCTCGACGCGGGGACCGCCGAAGGGGCGGACACGCTGCGCGACGCGCGCCGCCTGGCGCGCCTGCTGCGGCGCAAGGGGTACCATTCCAAGGACGCGCTCCGCTACGTCGAGGTGGAGCGTCACCGCCACACGGAGACCGACTGGGCCCGCCGCCTGCCGGGCGCGCTGGAGTTCCTGCTGCGCACGTGACTCAACGCTACCTTCTACCTTCTACCTTCTACCTTCTGCCTTCTACCTTCTGCCTTCTACCTTCTGCCTTCTACCTTCTGCCTTCTACCTTCTGCCTTCTGCCTTCCGTCACGTCCGTCGACGTCTTCGGCGTGACCCCGGCGTTCGCGCGGATGAAGCGCGCGAGGTCGGCCTTGAGCGCTTTGTGCGCCGACGGGCGGATGTAGATCATGTGTCCCGCCTCGTAGTATCCGAACGACACGCGATCCGTGACGCTCGGGTCGTACGCGAGGTGCCACATGTTGTACTCGGCGCCGCCGACCGGCGTCGCCATGTCGTAGTAGCCGCACGCGACGAACACCTTCAGGAACGGATTGCGCGCCATCGTCCGCCGCAGCGGCTCGGTCATGTCCATGTAGCTGTTCTGGAACTGATCCCACGTCCACGGGCGTACGTTGCCGCTCGTCGGATAGTGCAGGTCGCTCGTCCACTTCAGCTCGTTCTTGACGTAGTCCTCGAAGAGCGCCGTGTACGGGCCCTGCAGCGCCGTGTTCGACGGATCGTATTCCTGCGCCTCGCCCGCGGCGTCCACGTCGACGCCGGTGAAACGGCTGTCGAGACGGCCGACGGTTTCGCGCTTGTCGCGGAGCAGCTCCTTGCGGAACCGGCCCGGTTCGACGCGCAGGTTCGCGCGCTCGATGAACTCGGCCGAGAGCCCCGTCAAACGCGCGATCTGCTGCGCCGCGGCGCGCCGCTCGGCGGCGGGCAGCGAGTTGCCCTTCGCGAGCGCCTGCGCGTACTCGCCGAACGCGAACGCCCGCGCCTGATCGACGACGGCT
The DNA here is from genome assembly GCA_003223835.1 of Acidobacteriota bacterium. Classification (GTDB taxonomy): domain Bacteria; phylum Acidobacteriota; class Vicinamibacteria; order Vicinamibacterales; family 2-12-FULL-66-21; genus Gp6-AA38. Next base: position 39,953 of record QHWR01000108.1, read on the forward strand.
TTCAGATCGAGCTTCATGAGATCGGCGGGCAGTCGGTGGTGAAACCACGCCGTCGCCGCGTAGGTCTGGACGAAGTCGACGATCGCAAGGTCGTTCTGCGGCGACGAGCTGATGGTCTGATACGTGAGCAGCGACGAAACGAGGACGATCCCGTTCAGTTCGATCCCGTGCCGCGTCTGCAGCTCCTGCGACAGACCCGCCGAGCGAATCGTGCCGTAGCTCTCGCCGATCAGGAACTTGGGCGACGGCCAGCGGTTGTAGGCGTCGAGATACCCGCGGATGAATTCTCCGAACGCGCGCAGGTCGCCGCTGACGCCGTGGAACTGCGCGGGGCTGACGCCCTGCACCGTCCGGCTGTAGCCGGTCGAAATCGCGTCGACGAAGACAAGGTCGCTCGCGTCGATCAGCGAGTTCTCGTTCTCCACCAGCTTGTACGGCGGCGGCGGCTGAAAGCCCTCGTTCGCCATCTGCACGTGCTGCGGCGCGAACGATCCCATGTGCAGCCAGATCGTCGCCGCCCCCGGACCGCCGTTGTAGAGGAACGAGACCGGCCGCGTCTTCGCGTCCTCGCCGTCTTTCGTGTACGCGACGAAGAACATCCGCGCGGCGACTTTTCCATCGTCGAGGCGAATCGGGAGCGTGCCCGCCGTGGCGGTGTAGCGGATGTCGCGTCCGTCGAGGCGCAGCGCGTGCTGCGTCTGCGAGATCTTTTCTTCCGCCGGTCCGGCGTACTCCTCGCGTCCCTGCGGCGGCTGGCCACCCGGTTCCGTCCGCGCCGGCTGCGGCTCGGTGGCTTGCTGGTTCGGCCGCTGCGGGCGCGCCTGGCCGTGCGCGGGAATCAGTGCGAGCGCCAGAAAGACGGCGCAGGTCGTCACTCTTTTGATCATGGGGATGGCTCCTGATGCGCTTCGATGGGGTCGATTTTACACGGCCGCGTATGGCGGCGTGTCAGGCGGAAAATTCCGTGATTTCACGCGATGGCACACTCGGGATTGCAGGGCTGAAATCCGTGTTCAAAATTGAATGACGAAGAATGGCTAACTGCGGCAAATCCGCCAAATCCGCCAAGTCATTGAGGGTAGGGCGTTGGCCCATCGTTTGTAGACGCTCCCTGGGGCAATGATCTTCTTCTTCGAGCAACGGGGCCGATATATGCGCTGCGAGCTGACGCCGCTCGGCGACGGCTCCGCGGAGCTGGTGGTGATCGACCCCGATGGCGCGCAGACGCGCGAGTTCCTGCCCCACTCGGCCGACATCCCGCGGCGCGTGGCGGAACTGAGCCAGACGCTGCACAACGCGGGCTGGTGGGGACCCGTGGGGCGCGACATCTGATGGCGCCCGAACGCATCCCGTCGGTGCTCGTCGTCGAAGACGATCGCTCGACGTTGAGCGGCTACGTGGACTTTCTGAGCGGCGCGGGCTTCAACGTCGTCGGTCTCGCCGACGGCGAGTCCGCGGTCGCGACCGCGGTCAACATCACGCCCGACGCGGTCATCACGGACGTTTCCCTTCCAGGACTCGACGGCCTCGGTCTCGCGGCGGCGCTGCGCACGCACAGCCAGACGCGCGACGTGCCGGTCATCGCGCTCACCGCGCACCGCACCGCCGAAGTGCGCGCGCGGGCGACGAGCGCCGGCGTGACGACGCTGCTGCTCAAGCCGTGCGTTCCTGCGCACCTCCTCGCCGAGCTGGAACGCGTGCTGCGCCGCACGCGTTGAGCCGCATCCACCAACCCTTAAAACGCGTACTCGATCCCGATCAACGGCGTGACCTTGTCCCTGAGGCCATGATCGTCGAGCTTGAAGAGCACGTTCACGTCGACGAGCAGTCGTTCCTGCAGGCTCACCTTGAAGCCAATCGCGCCGTTGAGCAGGTTGAACGAGTCCCGCCCGAACACCACGGTCGGGAACACGGACACGTTGTCGAGCGCGTGAAAGGTCTGCTGTTTGAGCCGCTCCGCCCGGAGGTCGTAGCGCCCCAGGACGTCGAACGCGAGCGTCAGGCGCGAGTTCACGCTGAGATCCGCACCGGCGGCGTAGCCCCATTGATCGGGGAAATCGGCGGACTGACCGGCTGCCGGATTGCCTGCGAGGACGCTCGATCCGTTCCACTTGTAGCTGACGTTCACGTGAGGCGCGACCTTCTCGTACACGCCCGACCAGACGGCAAACGGCTGAACGCCTGGCGCGCCGCTGCCGAGCAGATTCATCTCGTCGCCCGTGGGCACGCGCACGTCGACGCCGACCGCGATCCCGGCCGACGGACTCCGGTACGCTGTCTGCTTCAGACGGATCATCAGATCGCCCAGACCCGTCGCGCTGCCGATCGCCGTGAAAATCCGGCGGTCGCCGATGTCGCCGTTGATCTGGCGGAAGAAATGCGTGAGGGGATTCGTCGTGCCGAGGCGATGGATGGTCGCGTCGGAGACCACTTTCAGGTTGTTCGCCACGATCGGCACCGCCAGGGAGACGTCCAGCCGGTCGGTGATCCCGAGCGTCACGTACGTCGTCGCCTGGCTGACGGTGGCGTCGATCGAGTTGACCGTCGTCACGACGTCCTGGCGGCCGCCGAGGAGGAACGCGTTGTCGTGCGTGAACACGGAGGGCACGTTGTGAAGATTCAACCCCTCGACCGTGTTGAACGTAAAGCGCTGAAAACTGAACCCGAACGACACGCGCCGGGCGCCGATGGTGTCGGCGCGATCGGCGAGAATCGGTCCGAAGCTCTGGGTGCTGCGCTGAAACACGCCGAGCGTCGGATCGAACCGATAGGTGAATCCCGAAGCGGGTGACGGCAGCGGCACGCTGACGAGTTGACTGACCAGCGCCGTGCTGAACTGCCTGAAATTCAATTGAAAGTCGCTGTTGAAGTGCGCCGAATGCGGCTGCTCACCCGGCAGCGTCGCCTCGCTGTCGACGACGAGCCCCCTGGGACCGTAGAGATCCGTGAAGATTGTCGCCAGGCTCTTCACGGACGCTGTGACGTTGAATGGCTCCTGCGCGCGGGCCATCGGCGCGATGCCGATCGCACAGAGCGCTGCCGTCGCGACACGCCGCGCTGACATACTGCACTCCTTGTTGGGCGTTACCTGATCTCGACAATGACCCAGCCGGTGCTCGTCCGTGCCAGCGTCATCGTCTGCTGGCTCTCCGCCGTGTGCTGCTGCCCACCCGCCTGAATCGTGTCGCGCCGCCGCAGCACGACCGACGCGTGCGTGCCGCGGACGTCGATTGAGAGGATGGTCAGAACGACCCGCTGCGCGGTGACCGCGCGGAAGCCCTCCTGTAGACGCCGTTCTTCGTCGCGCGAGAGATTCGGCTTGATCGATCGAAACAGCGTCAAGTCCTTGGTCTCGATCGCCCGCGCGTAGAGCGTGGTCACGCTGCGAATCGCCGTCGCGTCGTCCACGGCGGGCGGAGACGGCGGCGTCTCGCGCGCCTTGGGCTCGGTCGCGGCCGGTGGGGGCGCCGCGGCTGCTGTCGGAGGAGGCGCGACGGGCTCGACGCGTGGCGCGGGAACACCCGGCGGTGGCGACGCAGGGATGGGCGTCGCTGGCGGCGGCGTTGTGGCCGGCGTCTCCGCACGCGCCGTGGCCGGCGGCGGTGGCGAGAGATCCGCCGTCGCCGGCTGCGGCTCCCGTGTGCCGCGAGCGGGATTCCGCTCCGGCCGCTGCACAGCGTCGACCGGCGTCCGTCGCGCTGACGCCGACAACGACGGGGAGGCATGGCCGCGCGGCGTCGCGCGCGCCGCGTCCCTCGCGCGCATCTGCGCGTCCACGCGCGCCGAGAGATCGTTGAGGTCCGGCGCGGTTGGATCGATGGCACGCGCGGTCTCGAGCGCGCGCGCGGCTCCGTCGAGATCGCCGGCGGCGGTGCGCCGGTTCGCGTCCGCGATCGCGGCGTCCCTCCTGTCGAGCGTGGCGCGCGCCTGGTCGCGAATTTTCTGCGCGCCGACGTGGCCGGGATCGAGCGCAAGCACTTCGGTCGCGTACGCAAGGGCTTCGCGATACTTCCTCGCGGCGAGGGTGGCCTGCGCCAGGTCAAGGCGGCTCCGGATCGTGGCCTCCGAGAACGCGGTGATCCGGCTGTCGTCCGGCGAAGGCGCCGCGGCGCGCGGCCACAAGCGGTAAGCGCCCACCGCCAGTATCGCCGCGCCGGCCACCGCGGCGGCGATCATCAAACGGCGAGAGGGGCCGCGGGTGGATGTTGGCGTGGACACGACCGGGCTGGGCGCCGCGATGGCATCGGCGTTGGACGGTTTGGCGCCGAGCGCGATCGCCGACGACGTCACGTCGACCGCGCGGGACGGGCCGGATTCGATATCGCGCCTGACCCGCTTCAAGTCCGCGCGGATGTCGGCGGCAGACTGATACCGCAGCTCGCGATCCTTCTCGAGACAGGTGTTGATGACTTCCTGCAGGCGCAGCGGCAGCTCGGCGTTCAAGGCGATCGGCGCCACCGGCGCGCGATGCAGGATCGCGGCGAGGATGACGGCGGACGTCTTGCCCGGAAACGGGTGACGCCCGGTGGCGCACTCGTACAAGACGACGCCGAGCGAAAACAGATCGGTCCGCGCGTCGAGCTCGTCCCCCGTCGCCTGTTCGGGCGACATGTAGGCCACGGTCCCCCGCGTGACGCCTCCCACCGTGCGATCCGGCTCGTCGGTCGTCGTGCCCGACAGTCCGAACCGCGGCGTCAGCTTCGCGAGACCGAAGTCCAGGACCTTCACGTGCCCGAGCTCGGTCAGGAAAATGTTGCCCGGCTTGATGTCGCGGTGGACGATCCCCTGGTTGTGCGCCGCGTGCAGCGCATCGGCGATCTCGATGCCGATGTCAATCAACTGATGGATCTTCAGCGGCCCGTTCGCGAGGCTGTCGCGCAGCGTGCGCCCGCGCATCAATTCCATCACGATGAAGGGCTGTCCTTCGTGCTCGCCGCGCGCGCTTCGGATCGAAGCCTGCGAATCGCCTGTTGGTCCTTCACCAGATCATCGGAGAGGAATTTGAGCGCGACCGAGCGCCCGAGGCGCAAGTCGTCCGCCCGATAGACGACGCCCATGCCGCCGGCGCCGATCTGGCCGACGATCCGGTAATGGTGAGAGATGGTGGTCCCGATCATGGGGGTCCTGCCGCGCAGCCGGCAGGACCGTCATCATACCCTGTCCGATGCAGACGTGCGGCCGGCGCCCGGGCCGCGCGGCTTCACATCACCGGCTCACGCGCCGCGCCGACGGACGGTCACGCGGCGCGCGCGTCGAGCACGGATTCAAGTTCCTGCTCGAGCCGTTCGACGCCGGCGGATTTGAGGACGATGCGATCGAACGCGTGCGGCGGGAGCTGGCCGACGGTACCCGCCGACTGGCCCGTGAACGCGATCACGGGAATGTCGCGCGTCTC
>QHWR01000249.1 GCA_003223835.1 Acidobacteriota bacterium
GTGGACGAAGCCGACCTGGTTCGCGTCCATGAAGCACGGGTCGCACATCATGTTGCAGCGGTTCGTCAGGTCGATCGTGAGGACCGATCCGCGGCCGTACTTGATGGTGCTGCTGCCGTGGTTGTGGAGCTTCTCGTCGTTGTGCGATCGGATGTCGCTGCCGGGGAACGCTTCCTCGAGGTGCTTGAAAAACGCCGGGTCGATCGCCATCACGTCCTCGAAGTGGCCGTGGACGGGGCAATCCTTGACCATGACGATCTTGCCGTCCTTCTCGAGGATGGTCGCCTTGATCTCGCCGACCTTCTCGTTCAGGAGAATCTTGTAATCCTGCTTGCCGTCGACGATGGCCTGCCGCGCCTCGCGCACGCAGTTCGGGCACAGCGAGTCGGTCTCGCGCGGCCAGCCGAGCGGCGGCTTCACCTTCTGCCACGATTTCTGCAGCGGCAGGTCGGACCAATGAGGCGTAAACGCCGGGTTCGGCCTGATGCGGTTGAGCGTGTCGAAGACGGCCCACGCCCCCTTCGCGGCATAGGACAGGCCCTTCTCGACGTACTTCATCGGCTTGTGCATGGTGCGGTCAGATTAACCGCAACTTGTTCAAAAATCAGGGACTTTCAGTGAACGGGCAGATTCGAGGGGCGAACGGGCCTGGCGACTCGGCGAACGGTCCGCCGCCTGAGCCACCAGATCACGCGGAAGCCCAGCAGCACGGTCAGAATCCCGGCGTAGAGGACGGGTTCCCCAATGACGACTTTGACCTTCCAGATGAAGTGGATGACGGCGCACACGGCGCTCACATAGATCAACCGATGGAGCGTCTGCCAGCGACGGCCCAGGCGGCGGATCCATCCTTTCGTCGATGTGAGCGCGAGCGGGACCAGCAACATCAGCGCGGTAAAGCCCATCGTGATGAACGGCCGCTTCGCGATGTCCTTCACGATCGCGCGCCAGTCGAAGTACTGATCGAGGACCAGATAGATCAGGAAATGGAGCGTGGCGTAGTAGAACGCGAACAGGCCGAGCATGCGGCGAAACCTGACCGCGTCGTTCCATCCTGTCAGCCGCCGCAGCGGCGTGATCGCGAGCGTGACGAGCAGCAGCCGCAGCGCCCAGCGTCCCGTTTGCAGCTGCAGCGTCTCGGCGGGATTCGCGCCGAGATGATCGGTGAATGCCGCCCACACCAGCCACGCCGTCGGCACGAGCGCGAGGGTGAATCGTACGCGGCTTCAGTAGTTCTTCCTCAGGTCCATGCCTGCGTACATCGACGCGACCTGATCGCCGTAGCCGTTGAAGATCAGCGTCTTCCGCGTCGCGAACAGCCCCGGCAGCCGGCGCTCGCGGGACTGATCCCAGCGAACAGGGCTCACGTCGGGGTTGACGTTCGAGTAGAACCCGTACCAACTGGGGTTCTGATCGCTCCACGCGGTGTGCGGCATCCGATCGACGAAGCGGATGCGCACGATCGACTTGGTGCTCTTGAATCCGTACTTCCACGGGACGACCAGCCGGATCGGCGCGCCGTTCTGGTTCAACAGCGTCTTGCCGTAGATCCCGACGGCGAGGATCGCCAGCGGATGCATCGCTTCGTCCATCCGCAGCCCTTCGGTGTACGGCCAGTTGAGAATCGGGTCGCGCTGGCCGGGCATCTCGCTCGGCCGGAGCAGGGTCGTGAATTCCACGAACGTCGCCTTCGAGGTCGGCTCGGCGCGCCTGAGCACGGACGCGAGCGGGATCCCCACCCATGGAATCACCATCGACCATGCCTCGACGCAGCGGTGACGGTAGATTCGTTCTTCGAGCTCGAACGGTTTGATCAGATCCTCGACATGGTAATCCGCGGGCCTGGCGCAGTGTCCGTCGATCTTCACCGTCCAGGGGCTGGTGTGGAGCTGTCCCGCGTACCGCGCCGGATCGCTCTTGTCGCTGCCGAACTCGTAGAAGTTGTTGTAGTTCGTGATCTGCTCGAACGTGTTGACCTTCTCGTCGGTCGTCACGACGTGCTTTGCGATCTGGAGAGGCGATTGGTCGCCTGACGCGGGCGTGGACGCCGCAGGCGACACCGCGGCGAGGCGGATGAACTCCCGCCGGCGCAGATACTGCCGCTCGTCAGTGACCTCCGACGATCGAACGTCCGGCGCGTTGCGGATCAGCATGACCTAAGGAACCCCACTCAAGCCTACGGCATTCCCCCCTCCCTATTCTAGAATGCATCGGATGACCGACCGGTCCGTGGATCCCCGCTGGCCGAAACTCCTCTCGCTCTCCGTGCATGAGTTCCGCACCCCGATGACGGTCGTGGCCGGCTACATCCGGATGCTTCTGAAGGATCGCGCCGGCCCGCTGTCGGATCAACAGCGCCGGCTGCTCGAAGAGGCGGAAAAGTCGTGCACGCGGCTGTCGGCGCTCCTGGCAGAGGTCAGCGATCTGTCGAATCTCGAGGCTGGCATCGCGCCGTTCAACCGGCAGAGCACGGATCTCCGCGACCTGCTGCGACAGGCAGCCTCCGAGTTGCCGCCGCTGCCCGATCGCGAAGTGCGGGTGGACGTGAAAACGGGGGATGGTCCGGCGGCGATCACCGCGGACGTCGTCCGGATGCGTCAGGCGCTGTCGTCGATTCTTGCCGCGCTGAGGCGCGAGCTGGTCACGAGCGACTGTCTGCTCGTCGAGGAGCGCGCCGTTCGCGACAAGGGGCCGGCGGCGTTCGAGCTGCTCGTCGGCGACGAGAAAACGCTCGACGCGATACGTCAGGCGAACGCCGTCGAGCTGCCGGTGTTCGATGAATGGCGCGGCGGCTCCGGCCTGAGCCTCGCGATCGCCCGGCGCGTGCTCAACGCCCACGGCGGATCGATCTCCGCGCCCCCCGGCGACGGCAAAGCGGGCGCGCGGATCGTCATTCCCGCCACCCATTGACGATGCGTGAGCAGGCTGTTGAAGAAGAACAGCCTGAATGTCGTCAGACGCACGGTGACTTGTGTCATGACATAAGACGTCACAGCAGGCGTCTTGCGTTCATCCGTTTTCGACCTCAACCGTATCAATCATAGACATTCGTCATTTCGAATTCGTAATCCGCGATCCAAAGCGTAACAGCCGAGGCGCACACGCCGGCGCGCGCCGCACGCGTTTGTTCGACAAATCGAACACCTCGCCGTGGCACCCCGCTTGCGCTGGCGCGTCGCGCTCGGGCGCAGATCTCTGCGCCGTTTTCTGCACTCTCAGACAAGACCCCCGGTAGGGAGACTTCCGATGCGGAGTCGTTCGAGGACGGGTGTGTCCGCGTTCTGCGCGGCGCTGATCACCGCTGCGTGCGCGGCGAGCGCCGCGGCAGATACGCCGGTGAAGGTTGCATTCTGGAACGTGAAGTCCGGCTTCGGCGCCGTCGCCCTTCCCGGTCATCCCGTCGTGTTCTCGGCGACGGCCAACTGCACGGATGCGACGCAGCCGCTCAACGCATGGGGCGTCGGCGTCATGCAGGCGGAGTTGCTCGCGAAGATCGAGAACGATCCGTCAGTCGTCGCGTTGGGGGTCGCCGAATCGTGGGCCTGCGCGACGCCCGAGAACATCCGCCGCACCCTCGGCTGGGCCGCGCAAACTGGCGAGCAGAACGGCGTCGGGCTCGTCGCCCGATACGGCCTCGCCGGTCCGGTGCAATGGCAACAGCTCGACACGTCGCTCAACACGAACCCCGCGGACACGGCGTGGCTGCTCCGCGCCCCGGTCTGCCTCGACGCGGCGTGCAGCGGATCGATGCCGGTGTTCGTCGCGCACTGGTACGGCACCGGCTCGTACAAGCAAACCACCTACGACCGGCAGGCGCAGCAGACGGTCGCGTTCCTGGCGGCGACGACGCACGGGGAACCGCACGTGCTCGTCGGCGACCTGAACGTGTTCGAGAGCAGCACGAAGGCGTGCTCGCAGAATCCGAACAACACCTCGCTCGCCTATCTCCGCGGCGCCGGCTACATCGATGCGTGGGCCGCGCTGTACGGGAGCGCCGAGGGTAACTCGGGGATGGTGAACTTCCCCGGGTGCGGCACTCCAGAGGGCTACACGTGGAAGCGCATCGATTACGCCTGGTCGCCGGCGAATCTCGGGCCGGCGGGGATCGAGCGCATGGGCGTGCCGGCGAACGCGGGCGACGCCGCGGCGTCGGATCACTTCGGGATCATCGCGGCCTACACCCTGGCGACGGCGACCACGCCGCCGCCGCCACCGCCGCCTGCGCCCGCTCCCCCGCCTGACCCTGCGCCAGCGCCCGCCCCTCCACCGGTCCCTGCACCGGCGTCCGGCGACATCGTCCTGTACGCCGCGCGCGCGACGACGCTCGCCGGGAGTTGGAACGCCGTCGCGGACAGCACCGCCGCCGGCGGCGCGCGGATGTGGAACCCCGATGCCGGCGCCGCGAAGATCGCGACACCGCTCGCCGAGCCCGCCGCGTACTTCGAGATGACGTTCACGCCCGCCGCCGGACAGCCGTATCGGCTGTGGCTGCGCGGCAAGGCCGAAGGCGACTGCTGGTGCAACGACTCCGTTTACGCGCAGTTCAGCGGCAGCCTGACGCAGTCGGGCGCCGCGACGTTCCGGATCGGTACGACATCGGCGACGACCGTGAACCTCGAGGAGGCTTCGGGCGTCGGCGTTTCAGGCTGGGGCTGGCAGGACAACGGATACGGCGCCGGCGTGCTCGGGCCTCTCCTGTATTTCGACGGAACGCCGCAGACGATTCGTATCCAGACGCGCGAAGACGGCTTCTCGGTCGATCAGATCGTCCTCTCGCCCGCGCAGTACCTGACGAACGCGCCCGGACCGACGAAGAACGACACGACGATTCTGCCGGAGACGTCGACCGCGCCGGCGCCGGCCCCGATCGATCTCAGCGAGATCGTCGTGCACGCCGCCTCGGTCACGAACACGGTGGGCGCGTGGTACGCGACGCCGGATCCGACCGCGGCGGACGGCGTCGCGCTCTGGAATCCTGACGCGGGCGCAGCCAAGATCATCACTCCGGCCGCGGCGCCCGCGAGCTACGTCGAGCTGACGTTTCAGGCGGAAGCCGGCCGCGCGTACCGCCTCTGGATGCGGGGACGGGCGGAGGGCGATTGCTGGTGCAACGACTCCGTCTTCGTCCAGTTCTCGAACGCGGTGGACGCGGGCGGCGCGCCCGTCTTCCGCATCGGCACCACAGGCGCGACGACCGTCAATCTCGAAGACGCGTCGGGCGCGGGCGTGTCGGGTTGGGGATGGCAGGACAACGGATACGGCGCCGGCGTGCTCGGTCCCGTCCTTTACTTCGACACGACCGGCCCGCAGACGATCCGCATCCAGGTCCGCGAGGACGGGTTCCGTTTCGATCAGATCGTCCTCTCGTCGCAGCAGTACCTCACCTCGTCCCCCGGAGCGCTGAAAAATGACGCCACCATTCTGCACTGAGCGCGCACGCGCGCGCGTGCGGCACGGAGTGTTCTGCATGATCGCGGCGGCCGCGGCGCCGCCGGCGAGCGCAGGGCCGGTCTACGCCCCGATCGTCTGGCAGCCCGCCCCGTCCAAGCTCGTGGTCGGCGCGAATACCGTCACGAACGTCGGCGACTGCGACGGCTGCGGCATTCCAATCGTCGGCGCCGAGCTGATCGCGAGCGGCGACGCCTCTCTTCAGTTCACCGCCTCCACCGAGCAGCGCCTGATTGTCGGTCTACTCCCCGACGGCGCGGATCCGGCGGACTTCCGGTCGATGCCGTATGCGTTGGGCGTCTGGCCCGACGGCGGCTGGGACGTCCGCGAGCATCACGTCTACAAGACGGAAGGACGCACGAACGCCGGCGACGTGTTCTCGATCGCGCTCGAGGGAGACTCTGTCCGCTACTACCAGAACGGAGACCTGGTGTATTCGAGCGCCCGCACGCCCGGCGCGATCCTGCGCGTGACCGCAATCCTCTTCACACCCGGAGGATCGCTGATCGACGCGCGGCTCTCGGCAATGGCGTCGCAACCCGTGCCGCTCGAGTACGCGGCATCCACGGACCGCGTCACGCACGTTGAACCGCCCCTGCCGGTCTGGGGTCCGGCCGGGTCGCAAATGGCGGACCCGACGTTCGGCACGATCATCCATCGCGTGACCGACGGAGTCACTCGACCCGGCCTGCTGAACCTATCGTTCCGGACGCCCTCCGGCACGCACTCGCGCGAGTGGAGCGCCGACAGCCGCTCCTTCTACGTCGTCAGCAATGACGGTCAGGTGATTCCGTTTGCGTTCGACCCGGCGAGCGGCACGGCGTCGCGCATTCGGCCCTCATCAACGGACGAGGGCGGGCTCACGCTGCGCTTCTACATAGAGCCGCACTACAGCCTGAACATGCCGGGACACATGTTCGGCGCGACCGGCTGGGCGCGCCGCACGATCGACGAGTACGATCTGAACACCGACACATACACGCACCTGCTCAACCTGGACGACGTCATGCCGGACCTCGCGGACACGTATGTCGGGGGCGTGTCGTCGGGTGGAAAGCCGAACGAGCGGATCCTCGCCTTCTTCGGCGGCGAGTCGCAGGACCTGCACCATTACGTCGTCGTGTTCGACCGGAACGATCCGGCGTCGCGGCATCTGCTCGACACGCGCGCGTCCACGTTCGACGGCGTCCCGGTCGCGACGACCCTCGGGTTCAACCTTCACCACGCGTCGATCGACCAGAGCGGCCGGTTCGTGATCCTCTATCCACCGTGGCCCGACCTGGCGCCGCCGCGCTCGGCAGCGCAGGAATACGTGTGGGATCTCGCCACCAACGTCATCACCCCGATGACGATCGACGCGCACCCGTACGGCCACGACGCGTGGGGATTCGGCGCGGGCGTGAATCAGGACTGCTGCGTCACGACGGGGTGGGACGCCGCGCAGTGGCAGGTGCGGCCGTCGCTCGAGGCGCCGACCGTTTCGCGCGACGCGATCCTGCCGGTCCTGGAGCCGAAGGAAATCATCATGGCCGACCACTCGAGCTGGCACAACGCGCAGCCCGGACTGCTCGTGCCGTTCATCAGCGGGATCTTCCGCTGCTGCAACAACACCGTCGAATGGCGGCCGTGGGACAACGAAATCGTCGCGATCGAAACAGGAATGGCTCCCGGCGTCGGCGCCCGCGTGTGGCGGCTCGCGCACCATCGCAGCGACGTCTCGTACGACGGCAATCCCGCGGGCGCGTTCTTCTGGGCGATGCCGCGTCCGAATGTCTCGCCCGACGGCCGCTGGGTCCTGTTCACGTCGAACTGGGGAAAGGCTCTCGGGCTCGATTCGGGGCCGTCGCCGGGCGGCGCGTACCGCCAGGACGTCTTCCTGCTCGAGCTCAAATGATCGCCGCGGCGGACGCGGCGACCGAGACGGCCGCGCTTTCGAGG
>QHWR01000109.1:0-1610 GCA_003223835.1 Acidobacteriota bacterium
AGCGTGGGGTCAGCCGCAGCCGCTGCTGTACAAGATCGCGCACGGACTCAAGGTCATCGGTGGCATGGCTGGCGGCGTGGTGGCATCGCGCCGGAAACGAGGAGACAGCCGGTAGCGCGGATCGCCGGCTCGGAACCCTTCATCGATCGCCCTTTGCTCGCGGTGGCCCGGGATGCCGCTGAGGATGATCGGCAACGCTATTTGCATGCGTTCCGCGCTCCCCGTCCGTTCGCAGCTTGCACGCCTCACGTTGGGCATCGCGATGCTCAGCCTTGTCCCTGCCGTTCCTGGTTGCGCGCAGGAGCTCATGCCCGGCAGCAGCGGCTGGTCGGGGTTTGCCGCGCGCCCCGACTCGTCGCCCGCCCTGCTGACCTCAGCCGGATCGCCCTACGCCCTCGAAATCATCGGCAACGGTGTCGCGAGTGTCTACGGCGGGTGGAAGACGCGGATTCAGGGGCTCAGCGGCGGCGGCTACTACCGCTTCCGCGCGCGCGTGTCGGCGACGGAGGTCGCGTTGCCGCGCGAAGCGGTCACGATCCTGCTCCGGTGGCGCGGGTCGTTCGGCGATGAGGTCGCGCCGGACTATATCTGGAACTACGTCGTGCAGCCCGACGGCCAGCTGCTGTACGACCGGACGCTGCAGGCGCCGGCGGGGACGACCGCCGTCGATGTCGAGCTGGTGCTCCAGTGGGCGCCGAACGGGCGGCTCCGGTTCGACGGGCTCAGCTTCACCGCCGCGGCGGCGCCGGCGGCGCGATCGGTCAAGGTCGCGGCGGTGTCGTTTCGTCCCTCGGGAACCAGCAGCGGTCTCGACTCCGTGCAAAGGGCGGCGCAGTACGGACAGCAGGTCGCGGCCGAGCACCATCCGGACGTGATGGTGTTCGGGGAATTGCTGAACGTGATCGGCGCGCCCGGCACCTACGACGCGAAGGCGGAAACCGTGCCGGGTCCGAGCACGGACGTGATGGCGAGCCTCGCGCGTGGATACGCGGTCAACGTCGTGTTCGGCATGCTCGAGCGGGAGGATCGGCTTCTGTACAACACTGCGGTGCTGCTCGATCGCAACGGCAACGTGGCGGCGAAGTACCGCAAGGTCCAGCTCCCGCTGTCGGAGGTGGCCTCGGGCATCACGCCGGGAAACGACGTGCCGGTGTTTCAGACCGACTTCGGGCGCGTCGCGCTGCTCATCTGCCAGGACACGGCGTTCCCGGAGCCGGCCCGCGACGCGGCGATTCGCGGCGCCGAACTGCTGCTCGTGCCGATCTGGGGCGGCAAACCCGCCGTCGTCGCCGCGCGCGCAATTGAACAGTCCGTGTACGTCGCCGCCTCCGGCTACGACTACCAGAGCGAGATTCTCGATCCGCTCGGGAGAGTGCTGGATCGGGTCCAGACGCTGGGACAACCCGATGTTGCCGTCGCGACGATCGATCTCGCGCAGCGGTTCCGGGAGGACTGGAGCGGCGACTGGCGCGACACGTCGAACAAGCAGCGACGCACCGCGCCCTACACGGCGGATACGACGATCGGCGGCGGCGAACCGCCGCCTCCGCCGCCGCCGAACGCACCGCCGACCGTGGCCATCACGTCGCCGGTGAACGGCGCCGGCTTCA
>QHWR01000109.1:1714-19714 GCA_003223835.1 Acidobacteriota bacterium
ATTCGCTCACCGCGCGCGCGATCGACAACGGCGGCGCGGGCACCACGTCCTCAGCCGTGACCGTCACGGTGTCCGGAGCCCCGCCGCCGCCGGCGGTGCCGCCACCCTGGCAAACGCAGGACATCGGCGCGGTCGGGACTTCCGGCTCGGCCAGCGCGAGCAACGGCGTGTTCACGATCGAAGGGGCCGGCGCGGACGTCTGGGGAACCGCGGATGCGTTTCGTTACGTGTGGCAGCCCGTCAGCGGCGACGTGGACGTGATCGCCCGAGTCGCGTCCGTCGAGTACGTCGCCGCGTGGGTCAAGGCCGGCGTGATGATCCGCGAGAGCCTGTCCGCGGACTCGCCGCATGCGTTCATGCTCGTTTCGGCAGGAAAGGGGCTCGCGTTTCAGCGGCGGACCGTCGCTGGCGGGCTCTCGACGAGTACGTCCGGCATCGCCGGGACGGCGCCCGCGTGGGTGAAGCTCGAGCGCCGCGGCAACACGATCGCGGCGTACTACTCGTGGGACGGATCGACCTGGACGCTGGTGGGATCGGAGACGTATTCGATGGCCGCGAGCGTGTACGTGGGGCTCGCCGTGTCGAGCCACAACGCCGCGGAACTCGCGACCGCGACGTTCGACGCCGTCACCGTCCACGCCGCGTCCACGCTGCCCGCGCCGTGGCAGGCGCAGGACGTCGGCGCCGTGGGCGTCGCCGGCGAGGCGTCGGCGGCGGGCGGCACGTTCACGGTCCGCGGATCCGGCGCGGATGTGTGGGGCGCTGCGGATGCGTTCCACTNNGCGCGCGTCTCGTCCGTCGAGTACGTGGCCGCGTGGGTCAAGGCCGGCGTCATGATCCGCGAGGCACTGTCCGCGGACTCGCCTCACGCGTTCATGCTGGTGTCAGCCGGAAAGGGGCTGGCGTTCCAGCGCCGCTTGGCGTCAGGCGGCCTCTCGACCAGCACGGGCGGCGGCGCGGGGACGGCGCCGGCATGGCTGAAGCTCGAGCGCCGGGCCAATACGATCTCGGCCTACCGTTCACTGGACGGTGTCGCGTGGACCCTGGTTGCGAGCGACACCTTCGCCATGGGCCCGGACATATATGTGGGCCTCGCGGTATCGAGCCACGACGATACGCGGCTTGCCACCGCGACGTTCGACGGCGTGACGGTGCGGTAGGTCGCCGCTTCCGCTGTCCGTCGGCGGCGTTCGCAGCGCTGATGCCGCGCCGAAAATGCCGGTACGCGGCGCGCCGTCATTCCCACCGCAGCGCGACGATCGGGTCGACGGCTGCGGCGCGCCGCGCCGGAATGTAGGCGGCCAGCAGCGCCGCGACGACGAGCACGACGCAGCCGCCGACAAGGGCTGTCGGATCCAGCGGCGTGACGCCGAACAGAAACGCGCGCAGCGAAGCGGCGGTCGCGAGCGCCAGCGGGACGCCGACCACCAACGCGATCGCCGCAAGCTTCAGCGCGTCGGCGAGCACCATGCGCAGCACGGCGTGACGCTGCGCGCCCAGCGCGAGACGGACGCCAAGCTCCCGCGTGCGCCGGCTGACGGCATAGGCCAGCGTTCCGTACAACCCGACCCCCGCGAGCAGCACCGCCAGCACGCCGAATCCCGACGATAAACCGAGGAGCAATCGTTCACGCGCCGTCTTCTGATCGACCCGGGCCGACAACGTCGTCGTCTTGCGGAGCATCAGATGCGGGTCCGTCGATCGCAGGACCTCCTCGGCACGGCGCGCGACAATGCTTTCCGCGCCGGCTTGCGTGCGCAGCGCGACAGACGTCGCGCGGAAGGGTGCCTGCGCGAGCGGCACCCACATCATCGGGTTGGTCCGATCCTCGCGCAGATCGTTGTACTTCGAGTCGCGGACGATGCCGACGATCGTGAAGGGACGCTGTTGCTCACCCTGGTAATCGAGCGCGAGGCGACGCCCGAGCGCGTCCGACCCGCTGAAGCGTGCGCGCAGCAACGCCTCGTTGACGACGGCGACGCGGTCGGTCCCTTCCCGATCGCTGTCGCTGAAGCCGCGGCCGCGCAGGATCTGCATGCCCATCGTGTCGAAGTATCGCGCCGACACGTAGTCGACCCGGGCCAACGGACGATTCTCCGGTCGGTCCACGTCGATCAGCGGCAGCCAGAGATCGCTTCCGCCGAACAGGCCGAGCCACGACACGCTCGCCGCGTACACGCCTGGGACAGCGTTGAGCCGATCGTCGAGCGTCCGATAGAGCGCCGCGCGTTCGGCTTTTTCCTCGGCGGTGTCGGCCTTGCCGAACGACGAGCCGGGCGTCTCATCGCGCACGTCCAGCAGAACCACGTGCGCCGGCTGGAACCCCGGGTCGATCCCCGAGAGGTGCCTCATCGTGCGAAGAAGCAGGCCCGCGGCGGTGACCAGCAGCAGCGACAACGCGAGCTGGATCGCGACGAGCGCGCGCGTCAGCCGCTGCGCGTGGCCGATGGTCGTTCGGCCATCGCGAGCCATGCCCGTCCTGAGCGTGGCCTGACTCAGGCGCAGCGCGGGAAGCACGCCCGCCAGCAACGCGGCAAGAACGATCGTTGCCGCGGCGACGGCGGTCACGCGTCGATCGGCCGACACGTCGAGCGTAATCGTCGTGTAGCCGAGCGAGACGAGCGAGGCCAGCGCCGGCGTTCCCAGCCACGCCAGAACGATTCCGAGCAGACCTCCGAGCAGGGCGAGCACGCTGCCTTCGGTCGCAAGCTGGCGCACGAGGCGTCCTCGTCCGGCGCCCAGCGCGGCGCGCGTCGACAGTTCGGGCATGCGCGCGGCACCGCGTGCGAGCAGCAGGTTCGCGACGTTGACGGTGGCGATCAGCAACACGGCGCCGACGAGCGCGAGCACGATCGTCAAGGGAGCGCCGAACTGTCGCCGCACCGCGTCGAGCCCCTGCGCCCCCGGTGCGACGTGGATCCGGAAATCGGCGGGATGCGGGTCGCGGCCGGCCGCGAGTATTTGCTGGTAGAGTGTCGTCAGCTCGGCCTCGGCGCGAGCGGCGTCGACGCGTGAGGCCAGACGGCCCATGACGCCCGAGAAGAACGCCATCCGGGGACTTTCGAGCAGTTTCCTGTCGGTCAGCGGCCGCAGCGGCAGCCACACGTCGGGCGCGTACCCCTGCTGGTGGCCGACGAACTCCGCCGGGGCGACGCCGACGATCGTGCAGACGCGCTCGCGGACGCGAAGCGTCCGTCCAGGAACGTCCGGACTCGCGTCGAAGCGACGCATCCAGAATTGATGGCTGATCACCGCTGCGCACGCGCCGCCGGACGCGCCGGAGACGTCGTCGTCGCGATCCGTGAGGAGCCGTCCGATCGCCGGCGACAGACCGAGCACCGCGAAGTAGTTGCCCGAGACCAGGCTGCCGCGAACGTACACCGGCGCCGATTCATCGAACGTGACGTTCAGAAAGGGCTCGTCGCTGACGGCGAAGACGCCGGAGAGCGTGCGCTGCTGCCGCCGTAACGCTTCGAAGACTGGATTGAAGAGGACGAATCGTCCTCCCCGCCGTTGAGGCTCGAGCACCACCAGCTGCTGCGATTCGGCCACGGGCAGCGGACGAAGCACGACGGCGTTGAAGAGGCTGAACGCCGCCGTCGAGGCGCCGATGCCCAGCGCGAGCGACGCGACGGCAACCGTCGTAAAGGCCGGATCGCGCCGCAGCATGCGGCCCGCATATCGGGCGTCCTGCATGAGGCCGGCGACGAAGCGCAGCCCCCGCTGATCGCGATACGTCTCCTTCATCCGCTCCACGCCGCCGAACGCCCGACGCGCGGCCGCGCGGGCATCGTCGCGCGATAACCCGCGGTGCACGTACTCTTCCGTGAGGAGATCGAGGTGCGCCTGGATATCGTCATCCAGCTCGGCGTCGCCGCGGCGTCTGGACCACAGGCCTCTGACGCGGGCCGCAAGGACGCGAAGCGCGGTCACGAATCCTCCTCGAGCAGACGCGCCATCAGCGCGACCGTTCGCGCCCAGCTGTCGGCTTCGGCGGCAAGCTGCCGGCGTCCGGCGCGCGTGATCGAGTAGAAGCGGGCGCGCCGGTTCGTTTCGCTCGTGCCCCACTCGCTCGCAATCCATCCCTTCTGCTCGAGGCGCAGCAGCGCGGGATAGATCGTGCCCTGGTTCAGCGCGAGGGAGCCTTCAGCGACCTGTTCGATGCGGCGGGCGAGGCCGTAGCCGTGCAGCGGCCCCATCACCTTCAGGGTCTTGAGCACCATGAGATCCAGCGTGCCGTACGGGACCTCGCTCGGGAGTGGAGCCATCTTTTCCCTGTCGACTATCAACATATGACGCGACATGTTGAAAGTCAACAGGAAGGATCCGTCGCGCACGGTCGAGGCAGAGGGACGGCTTTGCCGCAAACTCAGCGGGAACGCTGCCCGTATCGGGCATATAATGATCACAGATCATCGGCCAGCGATGTTCTCCCGCTGGCGACGCCAGACCAGGTCGCGGCCCTGCACGATCCGATCGAAGCGCCTCCAATCGAAAGGAAGGCAGTCGTGATCCCCCGCCGCCGCGACAGCGAGATGATCGATACCCACCTGGACGATCTGCAGTCGGAGATGGAAGCCGGCTCGCGCACGATCGCCGACATCTTCGATCGCGCGAAAGCGCTGCGCGAGACATTGCTCGCGCAGCACCTGGAACAGGCCGCGATCGCGGGCAAGTTCGTCGCGCGGATGCGCGAGTTGAGGAGCAGCGTCCAGCAGCAGAAAGCGACGCTCAGCCAGCTCCGTCAGGAACTGCGCGACCAGCGCCGGACCTAATTCCCTAACCGCGCGCCGCCTGTCGAATCCGCGCCGCCCGGCGCTGTGCTACACTCGCCGCACTCCACTTGTCGAGAATGCCGCGAACGATGGGCCCGGGCATGCGCCCTCTCTCCGTTCTTTTCACGAACCACACGCTCGCCGACCGCGCCGGGTCGGAGCTGTGGGTGCGCGACGTCGCGCGCACGCTCGTCCGGCGCGGCCATCGTCCGATCGCGTTCAGCCTCGTCACCGGCCCGGTCGCCATCGAGCTGCGCGAAGCCACGGTGCCGGTCGTGACCGATCTCGCCAACGTCGCGGTGCCGCCGGACCTCATTCACGGCCACCATCACGTCGAGACGCTGATCGCGGCGCTCCATTTTCCGGGCGTGCCCATCGTGCACTTCTGCCACGGATGGGTGCCGTGGGAGGAGCGCCCGCTGAAGCACCCCGCGATCGTCCGTTACGTGGCGGTGGACAACACGTGCGCGGATCGTTTGATCCTCGAAGAAGGCATCCCGGCCGATCGCGTGGATCGGTTGCTGAACTTCGTGGACCTGGACCGATTCGTCCCGCGCGATCCGCTGCCGGCGAAGCCGCGGCGCGGGCTCATTTTCAGCAACCACGCGTGCGAGGACGGCTACGCGGCCGTGATTCGCGAGGCGTGCCGCGAGGCGCGGATCGACGTGACCATCGCCGGCGCCGCCAGCGGTCGCGTGCTCGATCACCCGGAGTCCGCGCTCGCCGGCGTCGATCTGGTGTTCGCGAAGGGACGGGCGGCGCTCGAGTCGATGGCCGTCGGGTGCGGCGTCGTCCTCGCGGACCCGCGCGGCGCCGGCCCGCTCGTGACGTCCAGTGACTTCGACCGGATGCGCGGGCTGAATTTCGGCGTGCGCCTGCTCCAGGGACGCCACGATCTCGCGTGGTACCGGCAGCAGATCGCCGGCTACGACGCCGCAGACGCGGCGCATGTGTCGGCGCGCGTCCGATCCGAGGCGGGCCTCGACGCCGCCGTCGATCGGTTGCTGGACGTGTACGCGCGCGCGCTGGAGGACCATGCCGCGTCGCGCGCGCGCGGCGAGGCGACGCCGTGTCTGGACAGCCAGCGCGCCGCCGCGCGTCACCTGGCGTGGATGGCGTCGCATCTGAAATCCGCGCACGACGTGGCGGTGCGGGCCGACCTGCTCGCCTCCGACCTCGCCGCCGCGCAGATCTTCAACGAGGCGCTGTTGGCCGGACGCGACAATGCGACCGCGGAGCGCGACGCCGCTCTCGCCGCGTGGAACGAGGCGGCTTCGGCCGCAGACGCCGCCGTTGCCGGCGTGCGGCAGGCCGTGAACGAAGCCGCCCGGCACGCGGCGTTGTACGAACGCGCTGAGATACTCGGCCGCAAGCTGGTGTCGGAATCGGCGGCGAACGCGGAGCTGCGCCGGGAGCGGGACGCGCTCGTGCGCCGCTACGAGGCGCTGCCGGCGCTGCGATTGCGGAATATGTTTCTCCGGGTTCCCCTGATCGGCGCAGTCGCCCGGCGGTCGGCCCGCTGGCTCGCCGCACGCCTTCCGCGCGGCGAGGCATAACGTCGGTGGAAGAGGTCTTCGCCGACATCTACCGTCGCCGCGTGTGGGGCGACGGCGAGTCGCGGTCGGGGCCTGGATCGGGCCTCGCGCGGACCGCCGAGATCCGCGCGGACCTCGCCGCGCTGCTCGCCACGCTCGGCGTGCGTTCCATGCTCGACGCCGGGTGCGGCGACTTTCATTGGATGCAGGCCGCCGACCTTCCGCTCGACCTGTACATCGGCGCCGACGTCGTCGGCGATCTGGTCGAGGAGTGCCGTCAGCGGCATGCCTCGCGCGGCCGCCGGTTCATGCACCTCGACATCACGCGCGACTGGCTGCCGCGCGTCGATCTGATCCTCTGCCGCGACGTCCTGCCGCACTTGTCGTTCGCGGACATCGCGAGGGCGGTCGACAATTTCAAACGCAGCGGCGCCACGTGGCTGCTGACGAATACCTTCGTCGATCGGCCCCGCAACGACGACATCCCGACCGGCGCGTGGCGCTCCCTTAATTTTCTCCAGCCGCCGTTTTCCTGGCCGGCGGCCGCCGGCGAGATCGACGAACGGTGTCATCACACCGGCGGCGCGTACGCCGACAAGCGCCTCGCGCTGTGGCCGCTTGCGGCGCTGAACGTTTGATCACGAGCAGCCCTGAAAAGGGCTGCGCCACGACAGTGGCTCGTAGCGCAAGTCTCTAGACCTGCTCGTGATCTGAAGGGCTGCGCTACGACAGTGGTTCGTAGCGCAAGCCTCTAGACCTGCTCGTGATCTGAAGGGCTGCGCGACGACGGTGGTTCGTAGCGCAGGTCTTTAGACCTGCTCGTGATCCGCGACAGCCGTTGATCATAGGCAGCCCAGAAGCGCCTGCGCCGAGGCGGCGGCAGGAAACGCGTTCGGGCAAACGGCCCAGAACGGTGAGCTTTTCTTTCTATTGGCGAAAATGACGGTCGAGCTTTACGCGCGGCCGTTTCCGCGTAGAATATCTTTCTTCCCCCAGGACGAAACCCACTGCAGGCGATCGCCGCCGGTCGCCGGAGTACGTCCTTCGGCCCATGGCACACGACGCGCTCGAGAACCCGACGGAGTTGACGCGCCAGCTCGCGCAGGCGCTGCATCATCGCGTAGACGAGCTCGAAGCGCTCTTCGACATGCTCCCGATGGGCATTGCCATCGCGGACGATCCTGACTGTACGCGCGTTCGCCTCAACCTCGCGTTCGCGACGATGCTCGGCGTGCCGCGCGGGGACCAGGACACGTCGTCCCATGGCAGCGCGCCGCGTCCGTTCCGCGTGATGCAGGACGGCCGCGAGCTGGGACGCGACGCGCTCCCGCTGCGCCGCGCCGCGCGCGAGGGCCGCGAGATCCGGCAGGTCGATCTCGAGGTGCTGCGCGAGGACGGCTCGCACATCGCGCTGTTCATGCACGCCGCGCCGCTCTTCGACGAGGGAGGGCAGGTGCGCGGAGCGGTGGCCGTCGCGGTTGACGTCACCGAGCGGCGGCGCGTCGAGCAGGAGCAGCGGTTCGCCGCCGAAGCCAGCCGCGTCCTCTCGTCGTCGCTCGATTACGAATCGACGTTCCCCGCGCTCGCCGAGATCGCGGTGCCGGCGCTCGGCGAGTACTGTGCGATCGACGTGCTGCGCGACGACGGAGGGATCGCGCGGATTGCGTTCGTCACAAAGGATCCGGCGCGGCAGGCGCTGGCGCGCGAGCTGCGGCGATTCCCGCCGTTGCTGCGCGTCGAAGGCTACGCGACGCAGGTGATCCGGACGGGCGAGCCGGTCGTGCTGGAAGAAGTGACGGCCGCGATGCTCGACCGGGCGGCGCAGTCGCCGGAGCACGCCCGGCTGCTGCGCGAATTCGCCGTACAGTCGCTGATCATGGCGCCGCTGCGCGCCCGCGGCCGCACGCTCGGCCTGATCACCGTCGGCGCGTTCACGCCGGCGCGCGCGCTCGATCGCGGCGGCCTGCCGCTCGTGGCCGATATCGCGTCGCGCGCCGCGCTGGCGCTCGACAACGCGCTGCTGTACCGGCACGCGCAGGACGCGAACCGCCTCAAAGATGATTTCCTGGCGACGCTGTCGCACGAGTTGCGGACGCCGCTCAACGCATTGCTCGGATGGGCGCAGATCCTCCGCACGCAAGGGCTCGCCGAAGCGTCCGCCCGGCGCGCGGTGGAAAGCATCGAACGCAACGCGCACGCGCAGCTCGTCCTGATCAACGATTTGCTCGACGTCTCACGCGTGATCAGCGGCAAGCTGCGCCTCGATCTGAAACCCGTCGACGTCGTCTCGGTCGTAACGTCGGCGATCGACGCGATGCGTCCGGCAGCGCGTGCCCGCGATCTGGAGATTGTGGTGACCATCGCGCCGCTGAGGCTCGAAGTTCTGGCGGACGCCGATCGGCTCCGGCAGGTCGTGTGGAATCTGCTCTCGAACGCGGTGAAGTTCACGCCGTCGGGCGGGCGGGTCGAGGTGTCGGTCGAGGAACCGGGGAACGCCGTGCAGATTACCGTGCGCGACACCGGCATCGGAGTCGATCCGGCATTTCTCCCATATGTGTTCGACCGCTTCCGCCAGGCGGACTCGAGCACGACGCGCGGCCAGGGAGGCCTGGGCCTCGGGCTCGCGATCGTCCGCCACCTCGTCGATTTGCACGGCGGCGTGGTGACCGCCGAG
This sequence comes from Acidobacteriota bacterium, assembly GCA_003223835.1. Classification (GTDB taxonomy): domain Bacteria; phylum Acidobacteriota; class Vicinamibacteria; order Vicinamibacterales; family 2-12-FULL-66-21; genus Gp6-AA38. The sequence goes on from QHWR01000109.1 coordinate 10,699, forward strand.
AGCGAGGGCCACGGCCGCGGCACCCGGTTCACGGTGATGCTGCCCGCCGCCGCGCCGAAGCACGCCGACGCGATCGATCACGGCGCGGGAAGCGGCGCGGCGTCGAGCGCGATGCTGAGCGGCTTGCGCGTGCTCGCCGTGGACGACGACGCGGACGCGCGGGAGCTGACCGTCGTCGTGCTGCAGGGTGCCGGCGCGGAAGTAGCCGCGGTGGCGTCCGCGCCCGCGGCGCTGACGACGCTCGATCGCTTCCGGCCGCACGTCGTCCTGACGGACATCGCGATGCCGCTGATGGACGGATACGAGCTGCTGCGCGCGATTCGCGAACGTGGCGGAGCCGACGGACCGCCGGTGATCGCGCTGACGGCGTACGCGGCCGCCGACGAAGTCGAGCGCGCGAACAGCGCGGGATTCGTGCGGCACCTCGGCAAGCCGGTGCCGCACGAGGTGTTAATCAGGACGATTGCATCGGTGGTAAGTCAGCGAGCCTGAGCGTGACGAAGGTCCGAGAGCACGCGGACGGGGACCGACCGTCCCTGCGTGATGCGCACGACGGGGATGTGCGCGGTGGACGGACACGTCGCCAGCAGTTCGACGGTCTCCGCCGTGTCCTGGCGGAGCGCGACGACGATCAGATCGGGGAGCTGGCAGGACGCCTTGACGATCGCCTCGAAGCCGGTGCGCGCGACGGTGACGCGGAACCCGCGCGCGTGCAGCTGCCGGGCGCGGCGCTCGCGCGAGACGTCGTTTTCGTCGGCGAGCAGCACGAGCGGCAACGCCGCCGGACCCGACGTCGCCTCGGTCGCACGCGCGTCCGCCGGTGTCGTCATTCCCGACATCTCGCCGCCCCTTTCGAGCATGTCGGGCGGTTGAGCAAGAACGCTGCCGATCAGTCAGGTTCGGAGCGCGCGATTGAGGCCGACCGCGATCAGCGCGCCGGCGGCGAAGCCAAAGGCGTCGAGGTCTTTGATTTGACCGTGAAGGTCAAACGCGGCGACGAGGAGCCATCCTCCGAGGCCGCCGCCGAGTCCGGCGAGCATGGTTTCGGCGATGATCAGCCCGCGCCGATGTGGACAGCGGTGCCCTTCAGTCAGGTGGCCCTTGCAGTGAGGGCAGGTTGACATCCCTGGTGACGTTTCCGGGAGCCGGTCCTTGGACAGAGTAACACAGGCATATCTATCTTCGATCGGCGCGTATGGAATCGCTATGGTCGAGGTGGTTCTTACATCCTTTCACGTATGATCGTCCGGCCGTTCGCCATGTCGCAGACCCACCGCGTTGCGTCGACGGTGCTGCTCGTTGCCGGCTTGCTGCTCGTCATCGCGGGCCTGACCGGGGCGCTGGGCGGATCCTGGCTCGGCGTCGTCGCCAGCCTCGCGGTCGTGATTGGGCTGTTGTACGCCGGGGCAGCCTGGTTCGTGCCCGAAGCGCCCCATTCCGACGCGCTGCTCTTCGACCGGCGGTTGACGCTCGCGGCCGGGGCGGCGTGCGGGCGTCCGGTCGTGGACCTGTTTCCTCCTCCGCTGCGCCACGACATCGAACAGTACTGCCTCGCGGCGCTCGACGGGCACCCCGCGCGGTTTTCCTGCGCCGCCGATCCGGAACGGCGCGCGTTCGAGGTCGCGCCGATCAGGACCGCGGAAGGCCTGGTCGTGTACGGCGTGCTGCTGTCGGGATCGCGGCAGGGGGCCGACGCCCCTGCGCTTGCGTAACGACTATCCACCCATCAGCGACTACGCGGCGATCGGGGACTGCCGGTCGGCGGCGCTCGTCTCCCGCGACGGTTCCATCGACTGGCTCTGCCTCCCTCGGTTCGACAGCCCCTCGGTCTTCGCCGCCATCCTCGATCGCGAACGCGGCGGCTTCTTCCGCGTCGCGCCGTCGGGTCCGTGTGAAATCGCGCGGCGCTACGTGGATTCCACCAACGTGCTCGAGACGACGTTCCGGACCGCCACCGGCGTGGCGCGCACGACGGATCTGATGCCGGTCGCCAACGAGGAACGGAAGGGTCGCGAGCTGTGGCCCGAGCACGAGATCCTGCGCCGCATCGAATGTCTCGGCGGGGAAGTCGAGATGGAGGTGTACTACGAGCCGCGGCTCGCCTACGGCGGCCGCCGGCTGGCGATCGAAGCGCACCCGCACGAGACGTTCATCGCGCAGGCGGGGGCCGACGTGCTCCTTCTGCGCAGCCATATTCCGCTGGAGATCGCCCCGGATCGCGCGAGCGCGCACGGACGCCGCACGATGCGCGCGGGCGAGCGCGCGGTGATCGGCTGGTCGTTCACGAGCGGCTGGCCCGCGGTCATGCCCGCTGACGGCGAGAACGCCGAGCGTGAGATCGAAGAGTCGATCGCGTGGTGGCAGGCGTGGGCGGGGCAGTTCACATACGACTGGCGGTTCCGCGACGCCGTCCTGCGCAGCGCGCTCACGCTCAAGCTCCTCACGTACGCGCCGTCGGGCGCGGTGGTCGCGGCGCCCACGACGTCGCTGCCCGAGCACATCGGCGGCGTCCGCAACTGGGACTATCGCTACTGCTGGCTGCGCGACGCATCGGTCACGCTGCGATCGCTGCTCGACCTCGGGTTCACGGTCGAGGGCGAGTCGTTCCTGTCGTGGCTGCTGCACGCGACCCGGCTCACGCAGCCGAAGCTCCAGATCCTCTACGACGTCTACGGCGGCCACAGGGTACCGGAACGGATTCTCCGCGATCTCGAGGGGTACCGCGGCTCGCGGCCGGTGCGCGTCGGCAACGGCGCGAGCAACCAGCTTCAACTCGACGTGTACGGCGAAGTGATCGAGGCGGTGCGGCAATACGTGATCAGGGGAGGCCGGATCGATCGCACCACGGGCCGCCTGCTCGTGGGGCTCGGCGAATCGGTATGCCGCTTCTGGCGCGAGCCGGATGAAGGCATCTGGGAGCCGCGCGCGGGCCGTCGTCATCATACGCATTCCAAGGTCATGTGCTGGGTGGCGCTGGATCGCCTGGTCGCGCTCCACGACGGAGGACACCTGCGTGCGCCCGTCGAGAGGTTCCGGCGCGAGCGCGACGCGGTGCGGCGCGACGTCGAGACGCGCGGCTGGGACGCGTCGCTCGAAAGCTACGTCGCGTCGTACGACGAGCGTCAGCTCGACGCGAGCCTCCTGCAGCTCGGCTTCGTCGGCTTCGAGGATCCCGCCGGCGATCGCATGAAGCGCACGCGACGCGCCGTCGAGGCGCAGCTCGCCCGCGACGGTCTCGTGTATCGCTACCTGGCGGACGACGGGTTGCCGGGCAAGGAGGGCGCGTTCGGGATTTGCAGCTTCTGGGCGGTGGAGGCGTGTGCGCTGGAAGGCGACGTCGACGGAGCTGTGCGCCGCTTCGAATCGCTGCTCGCGCGCGCGAACGACGTGGGGTTGTACTCGGAAGAAATCGATCCGGCGAGCGGAGAGCTGCTGGGGAACTTCCCGCAGGCGTTCACTCACACGGGCCTGATCGGCGCCGCGCTGACACTCGCGCGCTGTGCCGGGCAGCCGCAGGAACAAGCCGCGGGAACCGGCAGGAAAGTATGACCGTCGAGGTACACGGCATTTTGATCGCCGGCTTTGCCGCGACGATCGTGCTGACGACGTTCATGTCGGCGAGCCAGGGGCTCGGCTTCACGCGCATGAGCATTCCGTTTCTCCTCGGCACGATCTTCACGCCGTCGCGCGACCGCGCGATGGTCATTGGCGTGGCCGTGCATCTCGTCAACGGGATGCTGTTCGCGCTGCTGTACGCGGCGATCTTCAATCAGATCGGGCGTTCGACGATCATGCTCGGCGCCGGAATGGGATTCATCCAGGGCGCATTCGTGCTGACGGTCGGGATGGTGATGCTGCCCGGCCTGCATCCGCAGATGGTCAGCGAGTACTACGGACCGACGCCGAACCGCCTGCTGCAGCCGCCCGGGTTCCTCGCGCTCCATTATGGCCGTGGCACGCCCCTCGTCACGATGCTCGCGCACGTCATCTACGGCGCGATTCTCGGCGGTCTGTATCGCGTGTGATCGTTTAGCTCGTGTGGTCGTAGCGCAAGGCTTCCGCCTCCGCTAAAGCTTCGGCGGACCACCGTAGCCTTGGCGAAGGTGGTCAGCCCTGCTCGTCGTCACGAGCAGCCCTAATGGGCTGCGCTACGAACGCCGCCCCGGACAAGATCACGAACCCGAGCGCGACGACGCCGAGCGAGAACAACTGCGCGACGGTGAACGGACCGAGCACGCGCGTGTTGACGCGGATGAACTCGAGGACGAACCGGAACCCGGCGGCGCCGACGAAATAGCGGCCGAGCACGGTACGATCGCTGACGCCGCGCCGCCGCCAGCGCACCAGCAGCCAGCCGAGCAGCGCCAGGAACGCGGCCTCGTACAGTTGTGTCGGGTGGACGCGCTCCACGGTCGGGGGCAGCCCGCGTGGAAACGCGACGCCCCACGGAAGCAGCGTCGGACGGCCGTAATCGTCACCAACGAGGAAGCAGCCGATGCGGCCGAGCAGCTGGCCGACGGCGAGCGCCGGGGCCGCCGCGGCAAGGACCGGAAGCACCGGCCATCCTTTGATCAGGATCGTCGTCAGGCCGGCGAGCAGCCCGCCCGCGAAGCCGCCGAACCAGCTCATGCCCCCGCGATCCGTCAGCAGCGCGAGCACGGGGGCCTCGCCCAGATGCTCCGCGACGTAGAGCAGCTTCGCGCCGGCCAACCCGCCGAACAGCCCGAAGATGGCGGCGTCGAGCGCGCCGTCCGGCAGACCGGAGCGGCGCAACTCCCGCTGGAATATCCACAACCCCGCCATCGCGCCCACCGCGACCATCACCCCGAAGCTGGTGATTTCGACGGAACCTATCCGAAAGAGAACGGGAAGCATGAGCTAATGGAGAAGTATTACACGTGTCATCGCGCGTACTTGAAAGCGTACGTGCCAGCCCCCACCCGGCCGCGCGTTCGGGTATGGAACCGTCAGCCGTTTCCGTTGCCGGTTCTGGCCGTGCGGGGGACCCCATAGCCCCGCAGAATTTTTTGCCAAGAATCGAAACAGCCGCGTTGTGGACTGAATCGATCTGATAATGCGGGCCATTGTTCAACAAGGAGCCCGCCATGCAGATGCGACAACTATCGGTGTACGTCCGTGTGCTTGCTGTGGCGTTCATTGGGTTACTGGCCGCCAGGCCGGCGGCGGCACAAACGCAAACCTGGGTTTCCGGTGTCGGCAGCGATGCCAATCCGTGCAGCCGCACCGCGCCGTGCGCGACCTTTGCGGGCGCGCTTTCCAAGACCGCCGCGGGCGGGGAAATCGACGCGCTCGATCCGGGCGCGTTCGGCACCGTGACGATCACCAAGGCGATTACGATCGACGGCGGCGGCCAGGGCGCCAGTGTGGTCGCCAGCAGTACCGACGGCATCGCCGTTCAGGCGGGAGCGAACGATGTCGTGATCCTGCGAAATCTTCGCTTGAAGAGCCCCCAAACCTTTAGTGGTTTACAGGGCATCGACGTGTTGTCCGCGAAGGCGGTAGTGATCCAGCACTGCGATATTTCCGGCTTCGCGTACGCCGGGATCGACATCGAGCCGAACGCGACGTTGATTGTACTGGTCACCGACAGCACCGTCGTCAATAACGGCTGGGGCATCCACGTGGTCAACCACGGCGCGTTCTTCTCCCGCGTGAGCGTCACGAGAACGACGCTCGATCACAACGGTACCGGGTTGGAGGCGGAGGACAACACGCTCGTGTTCGTCGCCGATTCCCATGCGTCGAACAACGCGGGCAACGGGTGGTTCGTCCGGCCTTTCTTCGGCGGTCCCGCGCAGCTCGATTTGGACAACACGACCGCATCGAACAACGGCAACACCGGGATTCTCTCGCAGAATCCGACCGCACTGGTGCGCGTCAACAACACGACGATCGCGCACAACGGCGGCGCGGGCGTCGTCTCGCTCGCCGGGGGGCAGATCCTCTCGTTCGGCAACAATCGGTCGATGGCGAATGCCGCGGGCGACGGGGCGGCGACAGGCGCGGCGGCCAAGGTGTTCTAACCCACAAGCCGGAAGGCTGGCTAATCGGCGAGCGAGCCGGAAAGGTGGTCACCCGGCCTGCCCTCGCTCGGCTTGCCGAGCCGAAGCTCGGCGAAGCCGAGCGAAGGCTGGTGGGCCGCCCGGGGATCGAACCCGGGACACCCTGATTAAAAGTCAGGTGCTCTACCACTGAGCTAGCGGCCCTGATGAGCATCCGATCGTAACACGAGCACGAATCTTGCTCGTGAATTCCCACAGCAGAAAGAGGAGACCGCATGCCGCCGCGTGGAGTGAAGGGCGCGAAGAACAAACGGATGTACGAAAAGATCAAGAAGTCCGCGAAAGGCCGCGGCCGCAGCGCGAAAGTCGCCAAGCGGATCGCCGCGGCCACGGTGAACAAGCGCCGCCGTCAGAAGGGTCAGACGAAGAGCAGCCGGAAGAAACGATAGTTACGGACCGACCGTGAACGCCGCGCTCGCGCGCACGGTGCCCCAGTCGATGTGCAGCGTCGCTCCGGCGTTCGTATCGTCGATCGAGATCGTCAGCTGCTCGACAGGAGCGGGTAACTTCGAGACGGTCATCGCGACGCGGCCGAGATCCCGATCCTGGTGATATTCGGTCCCCGACTGGCCCGTCTGCTTGTTGATCGCCAGCTCCCACTTCTTCTCGCCCGGCACCGCGTAGAGCGTGTACGTGCCGGGCGGCACCGCGAGGGTGTCGAAATTCAGCTTCCGGCTCGTGACGAGCATGGTCGCTTCGTCGGCGCCGACGCGCCAGGCGTCACCGAACGGCTCCAGCATCTTGACGTCGCGTCCTTTCAGGTAAGGCCGGCCGTACTGGATCGAGATGACGGCGCCGTCAATCGTCCATTCCGACTTGACGTGGGGGCTGCCGCCGCGCCCCGGATGGATCTCCGTGGTCTTCTGCGCCGGGAGCCCGGCCGTCAGCCCGGCGGCGAGCGTCGCCGCGACGAACATTCGCATCGAAACCCCTCCTGGTGGAGAAAACGTCGCCATCTGCCGATAATACCCGAGAGAAGGACGTGACCCACGCCTGACGACCAGCGACCACCGTCGGCGGCGAAGCGGCCGTTCGTGCTCGTCGTCGAGGACGAAGCGGCCGTGCGGGACCCGCTCGAGAAGTTCCTGACGCTTCATGGGTTCGAGGTCCGTAGCGCCGCGACCGCCGATGCGGCGCTCCAGGTGCTCGCCGAACGCCGTCCCGACGCCGCGGTGATCGATCTCCGCCTGCCGCAGGGCACGGGGCGCGACGTCGTTCTCTCGATCGCGCCGCCAATCCCCGTCATCATCTTTTCCGCGGTGCCCCACGAGTCGGAGCGCCTCGAACACATCCGTCCGAATACCCGGCTGATCCTGAAACCCTTCTCGCTCGTGATGCTCGCAGAGACGCTGCAGCGCATGATGGAAACGCCGGTGCCGCCGAAGTAGGGGGAGATCAGATGATCTTCTGGCCGAGCGCCGATGACGCCAGCTCGCCGCCGAGAATCGCGGTCATGTTGCGGTCGTCGAGGATCGGATTCACCTCGACGAGATCGAGCGCGCGGAGCAGACCGGAGTCCGCGACCATCTCCATCAGCATGTGCGCTTCCCGGTAATCGAGGCCGCCTTTGACGGGCGTGCCGACGCCGGGCGCGATCGTGGGATCGCAGACGTCCAGGTCGAACGACACGTGGATGCCCGCGGTCGCGGTGCCGGCGATCGCGAGCGCCTGTTCGACGATCGCGGCGATGCCGGAACGGTCGATGTCTTTCATCGTGAACACGCGCACGCCCGAGCCGCGCATCAACTCTTTTTCGCGCTCGTCGAGATTGCGAATCCCGATCAGGACCGTGTGATCCGGCGTCACCTTCGGCGAGAAGCCGCCGATGCGCGACAGCTCGGGCGGTTCCGGTCCCAGCAGCGAGGCGAGCGGCATCCCGTGGACGTTCCCGCTGTTCGTGCTCGACGGCGTGTTCATGTCGCCGTGCGCGTCGACCCACAACAGGCCGAGCGGCTTCTGCTCGCGCCGCACGAAGTCCGCGGTCGCGGCGACGGAACCCGCGGCCAGCGAATGATCTCCGCCGAGGACGAGCGGGAGCCCGCCCTTTTCGAGGACGCCGAGCGACGTCTTGTACAGCTTTTCGCAGACGCGCGCGATCTCGCGGATGTATTTCTTACTCGGATCGCCGAGCGACTTGATTTCCGGAATCGGCGCGACGAGATCCCCTTCGTCGACCACCGTGATGCCAAGCGCCGTCAGACGTTCGGCGAGACCGCCGATGCGAAACGCCGACGGTCCCATGTCGACGCCGCGGCGGTTGCCGCCGAGATCGAGCGAGACGCCGATGATGTGCACGGGCGGCATCGAGCGCCAGTGTACCGCTTCGGTTGACGCCAGCCATAACAGACTGATAATCTAGAAGTTGCAGCAAACAACACGGCCGTATGTGCCGGCGCGCGCGCTGCGAGAGAAGGAGTCGTTGATGAAGCGCTTTGACGTCGGAGCCCGGGTCACCGAACCGACGTACGGTCTCGGATCCGTGATCGCGGTGGAGGATGCCTATACCCGCGTGCAGTTCGACGAGCATGGCGTGAAAAAATTCCTCACCAGCATGTCGAAGCTCGAGCCGAGCGACGAGCCCGTCCCCGCCGGCCTGCGCGTCCCCGGCAAGCCGCGCAAGAAGCGAGCGCCGAAGAAAGTCACCGCTCCCGTCGTGGTCGCCGGAGAATAACCACTCATCGCTTGTACGAAATCGAGATCCCCTCTCCGGACGGCGACACGATCGTCGTCCAGAGGGAAGGGTGATGTTCGATCGCGCCGAGAAAGTCTCCCATCTCGTTCCGTTTGTTGACGACGTTGTGCGCGAGGAAGAGGCCGCCCTTGTCGAGCCGCGGATACACGAGGTCGAAGAAGCGTTTGTAGTCGCGCTTCCACGCGTCGAGGAACACGAAGTCGAACGTGCCTGACAGCTTCGGGATTTCCTTGAACGCGTC
>QHWR01000250.1:0-4506 GCA_003223835.1 Acidobacteriota bacterium
TCTTCTTCATCGGCATCATCGCCGCCATCGCGATCCCCGGGCTCCTGCGCGCGAGGCTGGCGGCCAACGAGGCGACCGCCATCGGCACGCTGCGGACGCTTCAATCGGGTGAAGTGGTGTTTTCGCAGACGGCAGGCGGGAGTTACGGGACCCCGGAATGCCTCTCGGCGCCCGACAAGTGCCTGCCCAATTACAGCGGCAGTCCGTTCGTCGGCGAGCCGTATTCGTCGCAGTTCACGAAGAGTGGATACCGTTTCTGGTTCGTGTCCGTCGCTCCGCGCGCGACGGCGGCAACCGGCCTGGTCGACAGCTTCGCCGTGTATGCGGCGCCAGTGTCGTTGGGCACGGGCAGTCGGGAATTCTGCACCGACAGCCGTGGAACGATCGTGTCGAACCGGGCGACCGGCCTGCCGCCCCCGATGGAGCCTGCGTGTCCTGCGGGATGGAGTCCGATCCAGTAGAGGATTACGGCAAGTCGACTGTGCCCTTCGGGGTCAGCGGAGTGCACCTCAGGAGACGCTTCGCCGTCAGGAAGGTGCCCTTCATCAGCCCGTACTTCCCGATCGCGACTTCAGCGTAGCGGCTGCAGGTGGGTTGGAACCGGCACTCGATCCCCGCTCGCGTCACGAGCGGGGATCCGTACCGGCGATAAGCGTGGATCGCGGCGAGCGCGGCATTCGAGCCCGCCGACGGAGACCACGCCAGCAGCGTCGTCGTCCCGGCCAGCAGGAAGATGAGGACGAACAACAGCCGTCGCTTCCTGATGGCCACCATCACGATCCCCGCGGTCAGCGTCTAGAACTTGCTCGCGTACTCGCTCACGCCCGGCACGATCAACCGGCTGCCGTTCACGCCCTTGACGATCGCCATGATATGCAGCACGAGAATGCCGATCCAGATGATCGGGTACAGGAAGCTGATCAGGCAACCGAGCCCGCCGCTCACGACGCCGAGCATTGTCGAGAAGATCCCGAGGGCGATCCACACGATGATCTCAGCGACCATCAGGACGATGCCGTGCTTGGCGTGCCACTGCACTTCCTTGTCCTCTTTCTCCACGAGCAGCGGCACCAGGGCCAGGAGCCACAGATAGGCGAGGACGATCATGACGTTCCGGTTGCTGGACACGCTGCCGGAAGCTGACGGTTCAGCCATGCGAGCGATCTCCTTTATTGGAAAGAGGGACGCGGCGCAGTGTACAGGAAAGCTCTTCGGTGGTCCAGTCGAATGCCACGCCGAATGCCACGCCGGGCGTGGCCTTTTTTGTTCTCGGAGCGCTGGTACAATGGCCCCATGCGCCGCGAATCGGACTTGGGCAACTGGGGCCACTCGACGGTCGAAACCGCGTGTCCGCTGGACTGCCCGGACTCGTGCACGCTCGCCGTCACGGTCGAACAAGGGCGCATCGTCGAAATCGACGGGGGCCATACGAACCCCACGACGCGCGATTTCATCTGCGGGAAGGTGCGCCGGTTCGGCGAGCGCGTGTACGGCGAGGACCGGCTGCTCTATCCGGCGGTTCGACGGGGCGCAAAAGGCCGGGGCGTCTTCACGCGCGTGAGCTGGGACGAGGCGCTCGACCAGATCGCGCGCCGCATGACCGAAATCAAGGATCGCTGGGGCGGCGCCGCGATCCTGCCGTTCAGTTACGGCGGATCGAACGGGCTGCTGACGCACGACACGAACGACGCGGAGTTGTGGCGCCGCTTCGGCACGTCGCGCCTCGCGCGCACCGTCTGCGCGGCGCCGACCGGAGCGGCCAATCTGGCGCTCTACGGCAAGATGGCGGGCGTCACGTATGCCGACTACGTCCACGCGAATCTGATCGTGCTCTGGGGCGTGAACCCGTCCGCCTCCGGCATCCACCTCGTCCCGTTTCTCAAGGAAGCGCAGCATGCGGGGGCGAAGCTCGTCGTCATCGACCCGAGGACGACGTCGCTGGCGAAGAAGGCGGACCTGCATCTGGCGCCGCGTCCGGGAACGGACCTGCCGCTCGCGCTGTCGCTGCACCGCTTCATGTTCGAGAACGGGCACGCGGACCGCGCGTTTCTCGACGAACACACGACCGGCGCGGATCGTCTCCGCCTGGCCGCCGAGCCGTGGACGTTCGAGCGCGCCGCGCGCGAGGCGGGTGTCGATGCCGCGCAGCTTCGCGAGCTCGCGGAGCTCTACGTCGCCAGCTCCCCCGCGCTCGTCCGCTGCGGCTGGGGGCTCGAGAGGAATCGCAACGGCGGGAGCGCCGCGGCGTCCGTCCTGGCGCTGCCCGCGGTCGGCGGCAAGTTCGGCGTGCGGGGCGGCGGCTACTCCATGTCGAACTCGCTCGCGTTCGGCGTCCGCGCGGCGATGTGGATGGACACGCCCGAGCCGTCCACGCGGCTCGTGAACATGAATCATCTCGGCCGCGCCAACTGCAACCCGCTGGCGACGATGCCGCATCAGAATCTGGTGCTGCAGGGCCTGCAGCGCGACGACCTCTTCACGGTGGTCTTCGAGCAGGTGCTCACCGACACCGCGCGCTACGCCGACGTCGTGCTTCCCGCGACGACGTTCCTGGAGCACTACGACATCGCCAAGGGCTACGGCCCCCTCACGCTGCAGGTCGTGCGGCCCGTCATCGAGCCGGAGGGGGAAGCGCGGTCCAACCCGGAAGTGTTCTCCGAGCTGCTCAGCCGGCTCGGGCTCGGCGAGGCGGAAGAAGAAACCGACACGCTGATGCGCATCGCCGGCAGGATGCCGGACGCGATCGGCCGCGAACTGCTCGAGTGCGGCGCCGCGACGCCGCCGCATGGAGGGACGCCGGTACAGTTCGTGGACGTGTTCCCGCTGACGCCGGACCGCAAGGTCAATTTGTTTCCGGAGGAGATCGCAACCGACGCTCCGGCCGGTTTGTATGGCTATCAGCCGGATCCTGCGACGGATCAGTATCCGCTCGCCCTGATCTCACCCGCGAGCGAGAGGACGGTGTCGTCCACGCTCGGCGAGCTGCGCCGGCGCGCCGCCGTCGTGCACATGCATCCATCCGACGCGAAGGCGCGCGGCCTCGCGCAGGACGATCCCGTCCGCGTGTTCAACGCGTTGGGCGAGGTGCAGTGTCCGCTCAACGTCACCGTCGACGTGCGCCCCGGCACCCTCTCGCTGCCGAAGGGTCTGTGGCGGCGCTCGACGTTCAACGGCTCGACGCCGAACGCGCTCGTCCCCGACACGCTGACCGACCTCGGCGCCGGCGCGTGCTTCAACGACGCGCGCGTCGAAGTGGCGCTGCTGGGACGACACTGAGAAAGGGTGCTACAGGTGCTACCGGTGCTACAGGTGCTAAGGGTGCTGGTGCTATAGGTGCTAGGGTGCTATAGGTGCTAGGGTGCTACAGGTGCTAGGGTGCTACGGGTGCTGGTGCCAAGCGCTCCGCACCGTTAGCACCCTCGAGCACCGTTAGCACCAGCACCTGTAGCACCTGTAGCACCTTATAGCCGCCTCAATAGCTAAAGAAGAAGATCAGATCGATCCCGCCCCGCTCGACGCGACGTTGCGTCAGGCGGTTTGCGCTGCCGCTCGTCTCCGGCGACGCCGACGCCTGCAGCCGCAGGAAGTCCGCGAGCTGGTACTCGATCAGGAACTCCGTCACGCTCCGCGGACCGAACTGCTGGCGGAACCTGATGAACGCCTTGTCGCTGAGCTGCTTGCCCAGCGTGACGCCGCCCGCGCTCTCGCCCGTCAGCGGATCCGTCGTCGTGATCTCGAAGAGGTCCACGTCGAGCGCCTTCCCGATCGATTTCCCCAGTGACGACGCGATGAAGCCGCTCGCGATGCCGCCCGCGGTCTCGGCGAGCGACGCCCGCTCGCCGGTCCCCAGCTCGTTCACCGGCCGGTTGAACACGATGAGCGACAGGATGTCGGCCTCGTCGAGCGGCGGGTCGCTCGACAGCGCGAGCTGCGGCGCGCGCGCCGTGCCGGTCACGTGCACGCGCGCGGTGACGCCCGTGTTCGGAATCAGCCGCTCGGCGGTGACGTCGACGTTCGGGTTGATCTGCGGCAGGCCGAGGAACTGCAGCGTGCCGCCGCGGAGCACCGTGAACCGGCGTCCCTGGAATTCATAGAAGCCGCGGACCGTGTCAACGGTCCCCCGCAGCGTGATCACCCCGCCCGGCTGCTTGGTGATCCGCAGATCGCTGCCGACCGTGACGTTCACATTGCCGATCTGCGCCGCGGTCGGTCCGCCGGGACGGATGTTGTCGCCGCGCAGGACGAGGTTGTCCGGCGCGATGAAGTGCACGTCGAGCGCAAGCGCCGCCAGCGGGCCGCTCTCGGCCGCCGGCACCACCGGCGCCGTGGCGTTCTGTTGCGGCGCCGCCGCCGCGTTGATCTGACGGCCTTTCTCGAACGCCTGCTTCGTCGCGTCGTCGGCCCCTTTCGTCGTGCCGCCGATCGTGTTTTCGGCGGAGACGACGTCGGGGAGCGCCTCCTGCGAGTACGGGTTCGCCGTCAGAAGGAGGATCTGGTCCAGCTCGA
>QHWR01000250.1:4572-10250 GCA_003223835.1 Acidobacteriota bacterium
GTCTGCACGTGGACGTTGCCCAGCTCGTTGTCGATCACCTTGAAGTCGTCGCTCGTGATCCCGACGTTGACCTGTCCGAGCTGCCGCTCGTGGACCGACAGCTCGCCGCCGATCGTCAGCGGGTTGCCGTGCTCGTCCTTGATCTGGAACTGCGAGATCTTGATCACGTCGGGCTGAAAATCGACCCGCGTCGTCAACCCGGTGAACGACACGCCGGCTGGGACGATGCCGAACGCGCCGTTGTCGATCGCGACGTAGCCGTCGAGGTGCGGATCCTTACCCGAGCCCGTGACACGGACGTCCGCCTGCAGCGTCCCGTTGACGTTCGTCACCTGGTTCGTGAACGCCTGCACCAGACCGAGATCGATCTTCGACGACTGGATCCGCAGATCGATCGAATCGGCGCCGCTGCCCGCCACGTGCGCCGGCGTTCCCGGCGGATTCGGTCTGAGCGCGCTCATCGGCAGCGTGCCCCGGGCCGTCTCCGACGTGTAGTTGGCGGTGACGGCGAGCGATTGATACTTGAACTGCTGGAAGCCGCCGTTGTTCACCTGAATGTGACCGTCGATCGCGGGCGCGCTTGCGGTTCCGCTGATCCGCGCGTCGGCGTCGAGGCGGCCGGTGAAGCCGCGGTCCTGCATCGCAAGTCTTTCGAGCTGCGCGATGTCGACGTTCTGCGCCTTCACCGTGATGTCGCCGGCGGGCTGTGTGCCGCCGGTCGCAAACGTGCCGTCGATGTCGAGCCGCTGGTCCGCGTTCACCAGTTTGAAGTTGCGGACCTCGACGCGGTTGCCGCCGTACTGAATCGCGGCTTCACTGCCCGGCGCCGTCTTCCACTCGATGCCTTGCGTACGCACCGCCAGGCTCGGCAGGTGGATCTCCTGGTGGTCGGGATGAAAAATGACGCTGCCCGTCGCGTCCAGCTCGCGGACGGGCGACGGGTTCTGCCCCGCGGCGGCTTCCGCGGCCGCGCCGCCGGGCGTCACGCGCTGCGCGATGTGCGTCTGGAACTGCAGCTTCTGATTCCCGTACGTCGTCGTGGCCGTCAACTGATCGATCTGAAGGCCGCCGGCGGCCACGTAGGTTCCCGTCGTCTTCGCCTCGACCTGCGCGCGCGCGAACTGCAGATCGGGAACGGCGACGGTGTACGTGCTGTTGAGATCGAGCGCCTTGTTGTCCTTGTAAGAAGGGTTGGACCCGTCGAGCGTGCCGGTCGTCTTCAGCGACGCGGCGTTGCCGGTCAGCGTCCCGTCGAGCGTCGCGGATCCGCCGAGCGGCTGATTGACGAGGTTCCCGATGGTCTCGAGATCCGTCGCGACGACGTGATATTTCACGTTGGAGCTGCCGGTCCGGTCGAGCGCGATCGGTCCCGACGCCTGCACGTCGAGCGCCGGCCCTTTGACGGTCAGCGCGCGGATGTCGCCGCGGTCGTTCGCGTAGTTTCCCTGCACGGTTGCCGTGTCGATCCGCAGTCCGGCAACGTTCGAGTCCTTCACGTCGATTTGACCATCGGCCGTTACGGCCTCCGGGGTAATGGGCGCCGCGAGGTCCCGGATGCCGAAAGCCGCGTTGACGATGGCGTTCACCGATCCCTTGTAGGCGTCCTTGCCGCTGATGCGCGCGGGATCGAACCCGCGCAGCTCGCCGTTCGCGCGCCCCTGAATGCCGCCCTCGGCGATGTGAGCTTCCACCGCCAGCCGCGGGATCGTGCCGCCCATGATCTGCGAGTCGGTCAGCGTGCCGGTCGCATCCAGCTTCATCTGCGGCAGGGCCGTGCCGTGTGCCGTCACGTCGAACTGCGCATTGATGCGGCTGTCGTATTCCGGCTTGGCGAGCGCCGGAATGTTCGCCGCCTGCCCGAGCCTCGAGAGGTTGAGGTTCCGGACGCCGCCGCGCGCCGCGTACCCGACGTCCTTTCCAGACAGCTCGAACGAACCGGCCGTGCCCTCAGTGACGGTGGCGCCCTCGACGGTCGACTGACGGAGCGTCGCGTCGCCGTGCACGTTCCCCGTCTGCCCCGCGACGTGGAAGGCGGACGCGTTCAGATCCGTCGCGAGCTTCGGCGCATTCAGGTTCGCCGGAAGGCCGCGCAGGTCGATGTGCGACGCGCTGCCCGCGATGTCGAACTGCACGGGACCACCCGCGGTTTGCGGGGTAACGATGAAGCCTTTCGCCGTCGCGGCGCCGCCGTACGCGTGCGCGCTGCCGTCGAACGTCACGCGCCGCTCCTCGATCGACCCGCGGACGTTCACGTCGCCGGCGCGATAGCCGGCGGCGACGACGCGTGGGCCCTTGAACGAGTAGCGGCCACGCAGGCGCTCGACGGCCGGCGCCGACGCCGGCTGGCTCTTCATCGTCATCTCGAACGTCGCATGCCCCGAGATGTCGCTGCGCTGTGCCGGATCTTTGAGGAGGACGGCGAGGTTCAACGACTCGACGTCGGCTGTCCCTTTGGCGCCGAAGTCCGGAGCCTGAACGTCCGCGACAGCCTTTCCGTCGATGTTCCCCGCCTCGGATCGTTCCTTGAGATCGAGCGTCAGGTTGTTCTGGACGCCCGACGCCTTGAGCGTGAACTCAGGATGGAGGTTGTATCCACGCAGGGCGGGCAGCACGCCGGCGAACTCCGGCAGCGACAGGCGCTGCGACGTCACGGTCAACTGCAAGTTCGGGTTGCTCAGATAGTTCTGGACGGCGCCGTCGATCGTCACCTCGCTCTGCGCGGTCTTGAGCGTGAGCTTCTCCACGTTGACGCGGTCGTCGCGCTCGCCGAGCCGTCCGCTGAGTTTCTCGAGCGTGAGGTCTGGCCCGCTCGCGCGCATCGACACGTTGTCGAGCGTGAGGCTGTAATGCACCGGTTCGTATTGAAACCCCGCCTTCAGGTTCAAACCGGCGATCTGCTTCGGCAGCGTGTAGCTCGGTGACGGCGCACGATCGTCGATGAAGAGCTGACCGTTCTCGATTTCCATGTCGGGCATCGAGACCGGACGCCCGGGTCCCTGACGGTTCGCTTCCTGCCGCTCTCTCTTCGGCAGCCGCGCCACATTCCAACCCTGCGCGTCGCGCGACAGGTGAACGGTCGGATTGACCAGCTTGATGTGGTCGATGACGACGCCCTGCGCGACGATCTCCGCGACGCTGTAGCGCAGCTCCACTTCCGGCAGCGTGACGATGTGCTGGCCGTCGACGTCGATGCTCACGTCGCGGAGCTGGATGCCGTAAAAGAGATTGCCGCCGAGCCGCCCGATGGAGAGCTGTCCGTTGAGGTACAGATTGCCTTCACGCACCACGTACTTCCGCAGCCACTCGTGGAACCACGGCGTCTGCGAGACGATCACCGCGAGCGCGAGGATACCGATGAGGATCGTGAACACGAACGCCAGCACTCGCAGCGTCCGGCGGAAATATCGCATCCCCGGCGGGGTTCGTCGTTGCAGCATCATCACATCAGCTTCCAGCTTCCAGCTACCAGCTACCCGCTACCAGCTTCCAGCTTCGGACTGCCTTTGGCATTTGGCATGTGGCATTCGGCATTGACAGCGTCAGCTCAAAATGCCTGGCCGATGCTGAAATGAACGCGCCAGCGGCGCGGCTCGGGCTTCCCGTTCACGACCAGACCGTCGATACGATTCAACTGATAACCGACGTCGACTCGGATCGGTCCGATTGGCGTCTTGTACCGCAAGCCAGGACCGACGTCGTACCGGAGGTCGTTCACGTTGATGTCCCACGCGGTCGGCCAGACGTTGCCCGCGTCCACGAAGGCGACCGCGCTCAGGTTGCCCCAGACGGGCGCGCGCAATTCGGCCGACGACTCGAACTGGCTGAGGCCGCCGATCGGGAGACCCTTTTCAAGCGGGGACACCTCGAAGCGTCCCCATCCCCGGAGGCTCGTCGCGCCCCCGAGGAAGTAGCGCTTGAAGAACGGGACGTTCGCGTCGATGTTCCCCCACGGCCGGATCGACCCGCCGCGCGCCTTCACGGCGAACACGGCGAGATTGCCCACACTCAGGTAGTAGCGGCCCTCGAGCGTCGTCTCGAGGAAGTTCGCGGCGCCCTGCAGGACTTTGCCGGCCTGCTCGAGATGCACGGTCGCGACGTAGCCGTGTTTGGCGTCGAGCAGGTTGTCCGCCGTCGTCCGCTGCAGATCGAAGTCGAGCGACGACAGCAGTCCCTTGGCGCGCCCCGTGCGCGGGTCGAGGCCGAGCGCGATCAAGGTCGGACGGAACGTCGGGTCCGCGACCGCCGCCGGCGTCACGGTGTAGTCCTCGTACTCGTGCGTGTACGTCAGGGAGAGCGTCGTCTTGGCGCTCCGCTGGGAGAGCGGCCCGGCACGCGCGAGCTGACGCTGGACGGCGAGCTTGCCTCCCTGCGTGTTCAGCACGAACGTCGGCTCGTCGTCGTGCCACACCTCGCCCGTCGCCGTGAGGCTGTAGCGCGGGCTGAAGAGATACGGCTGCTTGAAATTCGCGCGCACGCCGCGGCTGAGCGACGAATATTTCCCCTGGAACTGCATCGTGCGGGCGCCGCCGAAGAAATTGACGTGGCGCCAGTCGATCGTCGTGCGTGCCTTTTCTTCGCTGCCGTACCCGACGCCGAAGTTCACCTTGCGGTGCTTTCCTTCGGTCACCGTCACTTTCGTCGGGACGATCGGCGACTGATCGCCTTCGCGCGTGTCGGGCTCGATGTTGGCGAACTGGAACGTCTCGAGGTCGTACAGGCGCCGCTGCGAATCCTGCAGTTGACTCAGGCGAAACAGTCCGCCCGGCCGATACGTCAGCTGACGCTGGATGACGTGGTCGCTGACGCTGGAATTGCCGGAGATCTCGATCGGGCCGTACCGCGCCTGCATTCCTGTCGAGGCCTGCAGCGTCAGGATCTTCTTGCGGTCGCTGCTGCCGTTGCGATCGGTCAGCGTCACAGACGCATACGGGTAGCCGTGATCCTTCACTTCATCGAGCGCCGTCTCACGGGTGGCCTGCGCGAGCGCGCGATCGAGCGGGGCTCCGACCTTCAACGGCAGCCGTGCCTTCAGACCGTTGAAATGCGCGGGGGGGACGACGTCGAATCCCTGGTACTCGATGTTCTCGACGACAACCGGCTGGCCTTCATCGATGTTCAGCGTGAGATCGACGGCATCCTGCTTCTGGTTGAGCTTCACGTCGAACGACGTGACCTTCGCATCGGGATAGCCCCGGTCCCGATAGAACGCGACGATGCGTTTGAGATCGGCTTCGAACTGGTCGCGGCTGAAATACCGCTTCGTTCCCCAGGGCAGGCGTGAACTCTGACCGGTCGCGAGGACGGAACTCAGTTGTCCGACTTTGACCGCCTTGACGCCGTTGAATTTCAGATGAGCGACTCTGACGCCGCTGCCTTCCCTGCAAGCTCCAAGCGCCAGGAGACAGATGACCGCGACAGCACGAGCGTATCGCATGGCTCTGGCGTAAACACATCACGTGCCAGAAGAGCAGGGTGCCGTTCGCACCTCACGATTCACTCGTAATGTCGGGTTTGCCGCCGGAAACCGCGAGCATGATGCCGAGGCCGACGGCGATGACGAGACCGATGACGATCCATGTCGCCGACACGTGGTGAAGGAGGCCGCCGTACCACAGCGCGGCCAGCGCGCCGATGAGCAGCACGAAGTAGCCGATGAGGTAGAGGTGAATGAAGCGCAT
>QHWR01000110.1:0-9402 GCA_003223835.1 Acidobacteriota bacterium
CGAGATCGACGCGGAGGCTGCGCTCCCCGGCGATCAAGTCGACGTTGCGCAGCGAGATGCCGGCAATGGACGTCACCGTGAACGCGGCGGAAGGCGCGGCGCCGCGGGCCTCAGGCGCCGCGGCGGCCGGGACGAGCGCGAACGCCGCGGGCAGGACGATGCGGCCGTCGGATACGACGACCTCGGCGTCCGCGATGGTGCGGGAAAAAAGACCGCGCAGGCCCGTGACGACGCGTGCGTGACCGAACTGGACGACGGCGGGCACGCCGATCGAGACGTCGCGGAGGTCGAGCGCGAGGCGCGGAAAGATCGTGGCGCCGGCCGACGCGATTCGGACCGGCTGGCCGAGGCGCGCCGCGAGCTGCGCCTCGACGGCGGATCGCACGAGATCCGTGCCGAGCACCGCTCGCGCGAAGAGGTACGCGGCGAGCGCCAGCACGCCGAGGACGAGAACGGCGGCGACGACCCGCATGCGGGGCATGCCCGGTAGTCTACCGCCCGGCGACACCGTCCGTCCCGCCGACCGCCCGCCTTACGCGCAGCCGGCGTGATGACAGCCGCAGCGCAGTTCGGTCATCTCGCCTGCATCCTTGCAGTGCTCGCTGCAGTATTTGCCGAAGGGTCCCTTGTCCGGAACGGAGCACGAACAGCCTGGGTGGGCGCATTTCTGGGGAGCCATGGCGCCTCCTTTTCTGACTGTTCCATCCTCGCGCGTTCCTCGCGCGCCGACAACGCCTTTTCGCGCATGAACCGTTGCGATCGCGACGCGACTCAACCGTGAACCAGGTCCTCCTTTTGAGGCTTCGGACCGCGCGCGGCTTGCGTTCGGCGATCGCCGCAGATACGCTCTGGCCCGTGCTGAAACCGTATCTCGCGGAAGCGATCGGGACCATGATCCTCGTGCTGCTCGGCGACGGGGTCGTCGCCAACGTGCTGCTCGGGCGATCGAAGGGGGCGAATTCGGGGTGGATCGTCATCACGACGGGCTGGGGCGTGGCCGTCGCGGTCGCGGTCTACGCCGTGGGCCGGATCAGCGGCGCGCACTTGAATCCGGCGGTCACGATTGCGCTCGCGACGATCGGCAGCTTCTCGTGGGCGCAGGCGCCCGGCTATGTGCTCGCGCAGATGGCGGGCGCATTCGCGGGGGCCGTGCTGGTCTGGCTCGCGTATCTGCCGCACTGGAGTGTCGATTCGCCGGACGGCGGCGAATTTGGTCACCGAAGCGATCGGCACGGCGGTGCTCCTCTTCGGGATCCTGGCGATCGCGGCGAACGCGCAGGAGCTGGCGCGGCCGGGCGACGTCAATCTGTCGTACGTCTTCAGCCGCGGTCTGCAGCCGCTCCTCGTCGGCGTGCTGGTGCTCGGCATCGGCGTGTCGCTCGGCGGCCCGACCGGATACGCAATCAACCCCGCGCGCGATCTCGGCCCGCGCCTCGCCCACGCGCTCTTGCCAATCGCCGGCAAGGGACCGTCGGACTGGTCCTACAGCTGGATCCCGATCGCCGGTCCGCTCGTCGGCGGCATCGCCGGCGCGGGGCTGTACGCGCTGATTGGGTTCTGATTCCCGTCATCCGTCTTCCCGCCTTCCGTCTTCCGGTATGGTAGTATGGCATCGGTATGGCGAAGCTGACTTTTTCCATGGACGACGGGACGGTGCGGACGCTGAAGGCGACGGCCGAACGGCTGCGCAAGCCGCAGAGCATGGTGGTGAGGGAGGCGGTCGCGGAGTATGCCGCACGCGCGGGTCAGCTCACTGAGGCGGAGCGCCGGCGTCTGCTGAAGCAGTTGGATGATCTGGCGCGCCGGCCGCCGACGCGGCCGCAGGCGCAGGTCGATGCCGAGATCCGCGACGTGCGGCGAGCGCGACGCGGCGGGGGACGCCGTCATCGCGCCGAATGATTCTCCTCGACACGTCGGCGCTGATCGGGGCCCTGGCCGGGCGGCGTCCCGCGCTGCCGTCGCTGGTTTCGTTCGTCCGCGATGGCTCGCGCGTCGGCGTCTGCGCACCGGTCCTCTATGAGTGGTGGCGCGGTCCGCGAACCGCGGAGGAGCTGGACGCGCAGGAACAGATCTTCCCGAGCGCCGCCGCGTTTCCGTTCGGCGCCCGCGAGGCCGCAGTCGCGGCGGAGGTCTACAGACGGTTGAAACGCCCGCGGGGGCGCGAGATCGACATCGCGATCGCCGCGTGCGCCATCACCCGGGACGCGGCGCTCTGGACGTTGAATCCGGGGGATTTCAAGGATATTCCGGGTCTTGAGCTCGCATAGATCGCGGCTCTGTCAACGATCCATGACGTCGACGATACCCACGTCGATGTATTGCCCTCCCCTCTCCTGGTGGACGTGGACGGCGATCGTGTTCGCCCCGGCGTGCAGCGCCCGCGGATGATCTTTCAGCGGGACGTATGTGTAGCTGCCGGTGGCGCCAGGCAATGTTGCGACCAGCTCGCCGTTGACGTAGACCTCCGCGCCGTCGTCGTGGAAGATCCGCAGATACGGCTCGGCGAACGACGCGGCGTTCAACTCGAACGTCCGTCGCAGCCAGAGATCGCTCGTCGTCCACGGCGTGTTGACGTGCGCCCACCGATTGTCGGTGCGGCCGAACCCGCTCTGTCCCTGCGACCACGAGGCGTCGTTGAACTCCGCGCGCGTCCAGGACGCGTCCGGCTCCGACGTCGTGAACCGCCACGGGGCAGGCCGCGAATCCGCTGAGGGCACGAGCGTCCGCACGCGCATCGGCGATCCGTAGACCGCGGCGTTGACGCGCGCCAGGTCTTCCGCCGGCATTTTCACGACGGCGCGGTCGTACGTCATCAAGCCGTTCACTTTGATCTCGACGTCGGTCGTCTGCATGTAGATCGCCGCCGACGCTCCTTCGCCAATCTGCAGGCGGAGTTGATAAACGAGGTTTCGATACGCATCGCCGAGGGCCTCCGCCGACGTGAAACTGCGATAGCCCCAGTTGCCTTTCGCGAGCCACGTGTGGCCCTCGAGCGGGGATGCGCGCTGCGGCTCCGCGGGAGGCGACCCCGGTCCCGGATACGCGTGGCCATCGACCACGTGGCCGACGCGTTCGTCGGTCCAGCCGCTGGCGTTGTTCACCAGGCGCGTCGGATCTTCCTTCTCGAGCCACGTGACGTAGCGCGCGGTGTCGTGCTGCCCCCATCCCTCGTTGAACGGCACCCACATGACGATCGACGGCGCGTTGCGCAGCGCCGAGATGACGTGGTCCAGCTCGCGGGCGAATTGCTCTTTGCCTTCGGGCGTGTCGTTGTTGCCGCTCGGCATGTCCTGCCACACCAGCATCCCGAGCCGATCGCAGTCGTAGTACCAGCGCGCGGGCTCCACCTTGACGTGCTTCCGGATCGCGTTGAAGCCCATCTTCTTCTGCATCTCGATGTCGAACCGCAAGGCCTCGTCGGTCGGGGCGGTGTACAACCCGTCCGGCCACCAGCCCTGATCGAGCTGGCCGAACTCGAAGAGCGGCTGGTTGTTGAGGAACAGGCGGTTGAAGCCGTCGCTCGCGCGCGCCACGGCGATCTTCCGCATGCCCGCGTAACTCGTGACGGCGTCGCCGCTCGACAACCGTATCTTCACTGTGTAGAGAAACGGATTCGACGGCGACCAGAGCTTCGCGTTCGGAATCGCGACGCGAATTCGCGATCCCGATACGCCGGTCGCGCTGCCGATGGGGCGATCGCCGTCGAGCACGCGCACGGTGGCGGCCGGCGCACCGCCGCCCGCGGCTTCCACCGTGACGTGCAGCGCGCCCGCATCGACGTCCGGGTCGAGACGGAGACCCGCGATGTACGTGGCCGGCACCGGCTCGAGCCAGACCGTCTGCCAGATCCCCGTGACGGCCGTGTACCAGATGCTGCGCGGGTTGAGCACCTGCTTGCCCCGCGGCTGCGGCCCTTTGTCGGTCGGATCCCACACCCGGACGACCAGCTCCTGCGACGCGGCGTCGGTCAGCGCGTCGGTGACGTCGAACGTGAACGGATCGTACCCGCCGCGATGCTCGCCGGCGACCCGTCCGTTCACGGACACCGACGTCTCCCAATCGACCGCGCCGAAGTGCAGCAGCAGACGATCGCCCCTGGCGAGCCGGGGTTTCTCGAAGGTGCGTCGATACCAGAGCCACTCGTCGGGCCCGACCGGTTTCGAGACGCCGCTCAGCGTCGACTGGATCGGAAACGGGACGAGGATCCTGCCGGCAAAGCTGCGAGGCCGCTCCCCGCCGCGGGCGGCGACCGCGTACTCCCACGCGCCGTTGAGGTTCTGCCACGCCGGTCGCGTCATCTGCGGCCGTGGATACTCGGGCAGCGGATGCTCGCGGTTCACGTCCGCGGCCCACCGCGTCATGAGCCGCGGCGCGGACGCCGCGTCCTGACCTGATCCCGCGAGCCGTCCGCCGCCGCACACCGCCGCCAGAACCACTATGCCTACGACCTGATTTCGTTTCGCCATTGCGGTCCTCGTCTTCGGTCTTCGGTCCTCGACTCTCGGTTCGAGATGTTACGCCGAACCGCCGTCACCGCGTTCGTCCCGGCGTGCAATTCTGCGACAATGCCGCCAGCGCGCCGCGCGACGCGACCGCCACGTTCGTAGCGCAGGGCTTCAGCCCTGCTCGTGATCACGAGCAGCCCTAAAAAGGGCTGCGCTACGCCGATGGTTCGTAGCGCAGGGCTTCAGCCCTGCTCGTGATCACGAGCAGCCCTAGAAGGGCTGGGCTACGCCGATGGTTCGTAGCGCAGGGCTTCAGCCCTGCTCGTGATCGCGACAGCCTGGCGCTCGAATTGCTTGGATTGACAACAGCTCGGCAGATTCGCTCCACGACATCACCACCTGGAGGCTCCGTATGACGATCGACCAATTGGCGCCTCTCACGAACGGGCTCTCCGTGCACGCCGGGCGCGACACGTTCGTCCTCGACCGCACGCGCGTGGCGCGCCTGTCGAATCAATCGATCGAGATTGCGTTCAGGATTGCCGGAACGGATTTCGCGCCTCGGCTGCGGATCGCGCGTGAGGAGTTCGCGAGCAGTTCCGTCGAGGATCTCGCCGACATCGTGCGCCGCGTCGCGTCGAACGCCGTCGGATCGAGGTAGGCTACGGCTCCCGCAATGCGAGAATGGGATCGACGTGCGCCGCGCGACGAGCAGGCACGTAGCTCGCCGTGAGCGCCACCCCGGCGAGCAGCGCCCACACGGCGACGTAGGTCAGCGCGTCGGTGCCGGTGACGCCGAAGAGCATCGAACCGATCAGGCGCGAGAGGAGCGGCGTGGCGATGGCGCCCAGCACGAGAGCGGCCAGCGCCAGCCGCATGGCCTCGGTGAGGACGTGTCCGAGCACCATCCGTCGCGTCGCGCCGAGCGCCACGCGGATTCCGATCTCGCGCCGCCGCTCGGCGACGAAATACGCCATCACCGCATAGAGCCCGACGCCGGCGAGCACCAGCGCGAGCGCCGCAAATGTGCCGAGCAGCACCAGCACGAACCGGCGGAGCCGAATCGAACCGGACCCGTCGATGACGCGCTGGAACGTCACGACGTCAACCCATTCGGCCCCGGGCGCGGCTGCCAGCAGACGCGACTGCAGATCGGCCGCCACGCGACCGACATCAGACCCGGCGCCGACTCGTACCATCAAGTACATGTCGTGCTCGACGATTTGCGAGTACGGCCGATACAGCGTCGCCGCGGGGGCATCGTCGAGGTTGGCCTGCCGCACATCGTCGGCAACCCCGACGATCTCGCGCCACACGCCCGCGACCGGTCCCGCCGCGCTGCAGCACGTCATCGGCGCGCGCTCGTCGAGGCTGAGGCGCTGGCCGATCGGGTCTTCGTTGGGAAAATAACGGCGGGCCACCGTCCGGCTGATGATGACCACCGGCGGCGCGGATGCGTTGTCCTGCTCCGTGAAGGCGCGCCCTTTCACGATCGGGATTCCCATCGCCCGAAAGTAATCCGCGCTGACCAGAATGTCTCCGGCTCGCGGCTCTGCCGCCGCCGCGGCGAGATGTCCACTTACCGAGAACCGCTGCTGCCGCGCGCCGTGGACGGGAGGACGCGACGTCACCGCGGCCCACTGCACGCCGGGGACGGCACGCGCGTGCGCCAGCATCGCCGTCCAGAACGCGACGGCCGACGAGAAAGAACGGCCGCCTTCCGCGCTCGTTTCGAGGATTCTGTCGGCGGCCAGATCCGATGCGTTCGCCTGGACGTGACGGTAACTCCGCATCAGCAGGCCAAACCCCGCGAGGAGCAGCAGCGAGAGAACGAGCTCCGACACGATCAGCGCGCGCCGCGCCCGTGCGCGACCCGATCCGCTGCTGTGCGCGTGCCCCGAATCTCGCAGTCCCTCGTTCAGGTCCACGCTCGACGCCTGGAGCGCCGGACCGATGCCGAAGATCGTGCCGCAAACGATCGAGACGATCAGACTGAACGCGAAGACCCGCGCGTCCACGGCAATCGCCACACGCTCGGGCACGTAGCCGCCGGTCACCGCGAGGGCGCGAAGCGACTGAACGGACCACGTCGCGATCGCGACGCCGAGCGCTCCTCCGGCAACGAAGAGGAGCAGGGTCTCGATCAGGAGCTGACGGACCAGCCTCGCCCGCGTGGCGCCCAGCGCCGCCCGAAGCACGTACTCTCTCTTCCTCGCGATCGCGCGCGCGAGCAGCAGGCTCGTCACGTTGACACAGGCAACGAGGAGCACGAGCCCGACGGCGCCGAACGTCAAGAGCAGTCCTTGTCGCGCGTTTGGATCCAGCGCCGCGTAGTACTTGCCGAGCGGCACCGCCGACAGCCGGCGGCCCGTGTTCGTCGAGGGATATTCCCGTTCGAGACGACGAGCGATCGCATCGAGATCCGTCTGGGCCTGCGCCGGCGTGACGCCGCTGCGCAGCCGCGCGAAGACGTCGAGGTCGCGATGTCCCCGGCCGGACGGGTATTCCTCCGGTACGAGCGGCTCGAGAAAATCGGAGAAGTATCGGAGAACATTCGGCGGCAGGACGCCGATCACGGTGAACGGGCGTCTGTCGATCGACAAGGTCGTGCCGATCACGTTCGGATCCGAGGCGAACCCGCGCCGCCAGTACTCGTCCGTCAAAATGACGACGCGGTTTAGACCCGGCTGGGCTTCCTCGGGGCGGAATGCGCGGCCGAGCCGCGGCGTCACCCCCAGCGTGGAAAGCCACCCGGTCGTGACGAACGCGCCGCTCGCGGATTCGCGCGATGAGCCGTGCTGGACGACGAAGCCCTGGCCGTCGTCGGCCGCGACCGCTTCGAACGAGCGGTTCTGATGCTGAATGTCGATGAAGTCGGGCAGCGAGATGTCGTCCAGCGGCTGGCCGAGCGCGTTGCCGCAGATCTTCACGAGACGCGCGGCATCCTCATACGGCAGCGGACGCCAGAAGATCGTGTCGACGATGGTGAAGATGGCGGTGTTGGCGCCGATGCCAAGCGCGAGCGTCGTCACAACGGCTGCCGTGAACGCGCGCTGGCGGAAGAGCGCGCGGATACTGTCGGCGAAGTCCTTCCAGAGCTGTTCCGCGGCCGCTCCAGCCCGAACTTCCCTGACGCTCTCCTTGACCTGCTCGACTCCCTGAATCTCGACCAGCGCGGCACGCCGCGCGTCCTCGTCGGAAAGGCCGTGGCGGCGCTTTTCCGCGATCAGCAGGTCGAGGTAGGCGCGCACTTCGTCATCCAGGTCGCGCTCGGCGCGCTGCCACTGGAAGATGTTGCGGAAGAAACTGGCGGCGCGAGATCGGAGCGACATCGCGCACCTCAGGAGGTCGCGGCGATCGCCGACGCGATCGCGGCGGCGACGCGCTCCCAGCTTGCGGTTTCCGTGTCGAGATGCTTCCGCCCGGCCCTGGTGAGCCGGTAGTACTTGGCCTTCCGCCGGTTTTCCGACTCCCCCCATTCGGAATCGAGCCAGCCTTGCTCCTCGAGTCGATGGAGCGCCGGGAACAGCGATCCGGGCTTGACGTCGAATGCTCCGCGGGTGATCTGCGCGACGCGCCGCGCGATGCCGAGCCCGTGATTCGGTCCAAGGGCGAGCGCCCGCAGGATCAACAAGTCCAGCGTTCCCTGGAGGAGCCCGCCTTTCGAAGCCGCCACGCCACGCCTCCTATAGAAAGCCGATAGGAGGGTAGCCGACGTTCCTATAGAATGTCAATACGAAGGAGCCGCGGGTCACCCCGCGGCGTCAGCGGGCGAGCAGGACCGCGGGATCGAAGAACCGCGTCGCGAGATAGCGGACCTTCCCGGGCGAGAAGGCGGCCTGCACGTGGACGTGCGGGTTCTGCGTCGATCCGAGATACCCGATCAACGGATGCTGCGCGAGCTGCGCGGCGGTCATCGTGCCGTTCGTCATCAGCGTCCCGAACCCTTTGCACCCCGTGTACGTTCCCGCATCGATCTTCTGGTTCTCGTTGTCCACGAAGTCGCCGTTGTCGCGGCGCGGCAGATACGTCGCGGTGATGAGGTGCTCGTATTCGACGTACGCCGTAAACGTCTGCGGCTTGCCGCCGTTGTCGGCGTACTGGTAGTGCGCGGCCAATCCGACGATGCCGCCGTAGCCGTCGCTCGGAGGTTTTGCGGGATCGTTTCCCGGGCTCCACGGCTGAACGATGACGTCCGCGTCCACGAGCGTCGCGTCGCCGGTGCCGGCGATGTCGAGCCCGTTCTTGTTGACGTCGGGGCACGGCGGCCCGGGCGCGCAGCCGTCCGCCTTCTTCACCGACAGCACCTGGTTCAGCTCGGTGAGCGGAATCGTGGCGCGCAGGTTCACGAAGAGCGGCGCGTCGCGCAGCTTCATCACGTCGACGCCCTGATGCTTGTCGCCGCTGACGCCGTGGAATCCCCGCATCTCGCTCCCGCCCGGAACGCCGTCGTAATAGGACGCCTCGCCCAGCGCATTCGGATCGCAGGCGTTGACCTTCGCAGGTGCGGGCGCCGGCCCCGATGACGGCTGTCCGCCTGTGGCGGCCGCCGCAGGCTCGCACGCCTTGATGGGCGGCTTGATGCGATGGTATTCGCCCAACGACTGCGCGTTGTCGGCGCCGCCGGTCGCGCCGAGCGCCGCCGCCCCTCCGACCTGCGCCGACACGAACAGCGTCGTCTGCTGACACGGGAAGAACGACAGATGCCCTGAATCGGTCAGCCCCGTCGACGTAATCAGCTCCGCGTACGAACCTCCGGCCGCGGGCTGCGCCGTCGAGTCGAAGCCGGACTTCATCCCGTTCTGCGCGAGGAGCTGGCGCACGCGGTCGGCGAGCGGACCGTTGTCGGCCTGCAGGCTCGTCGGAATGAAGCCCTGCTTCAACTCGAGCCGCGGAAACGCCGTCGCCGCGACGAACCCCATCGGCGCGTACGGGCTCGACGACGTCACGTCGTCGG
>QHWR01000110.1:9460-26803 GCA_003223835.1 Acidobacteriota bacterium
GCTTCCAGCGCGCCGGTGAACGCCGGCTGCACGAGAAACATGCCGCGGATGTCGAGCGTGAACGGAAATCCTCCGACATCGAGCGGCAGCTCGGCGAACGGCGGCAGGTCGACGAGCTGCTTGGACGCCTCCAGGGTGCCGACCCCTTTGTCTGCCTTCCGCGCCGTCCATTCGAAATCCATCGTGCCTTTCAGCCCCTGGTTGGCGTACTCGAACCGCGTCACCGCCCCGTTGTGGATCTCGATGTTCGCCGTCGTCCTGAAATTCTCGATCTCCCCTTTCGCGTGGACCTGAATCTCCATCGCCCCCTGGTCCTGCCGCCGGACGACCGCGTCGAGGCTCAATCGATCCTTGTTGATCGTCGCGGTGGTTTCGTAGTGCCACCCCTCCTTGTCGCCGACATGCTTGATGGTCACCGGACCATCCGCGAAGACCGGCACGACGAGCCCCGGAATCGAGAAGCGCCGGGTCGTGCCAACGGACGAAGGCCGATCGCCGATGACGGACGCCTGCACGAGGTTCGGACCGACGCGGCCGAAGTCGATCGGATAGTCCCACTTCAGGACCGCTTCCTGAATCGCGTCCTGCAGACGCGCCGGCTGCGTCGCGACCGCGAGCAGGTTCCCCGCGCGCTGGAGCGAGACGATCTTGCGCGCGCCCAGCCCGCCGAAGAGCACCGTCGATCCGGACGTCAGGTTCGTCAGCGCCGCGGGCGGATGCTCGAACAGAAACGTCGATCGATCGGCGCTCACGGCCACGAGCGCGCTCGCCGTCGCCGAACGATCGACGGTCGCGACGCCGCTCTTCAGCGAAATCTGCGCCGTCGTGCCGGGCGCATGCGTGAGATCGATGAACTGACCGGCGCGCCCGCCGTCGGCCGGCGGAGAACTCGATCGTCCGCACGACGCGGCCGCGACGAGGACGAGCGGCACGACGAGCCGATTCGAGATGATTCGCGCGTTCATTGGACCTTCTTCATGACGTCGAGCGTCGCGCGCAGCGCGAGACGCGCGGCTTCTTCGGACGGCATGTCGGCTGGAATGCGGCCGAGCGGCTCGGGGCTGACGGCGTCGGCGTAGCCGATCGTCTTCAGCGCCGTGAAGAACGCGACCAGATCGATCACGCCCTCGCCGGGCAGCAGCCGCTGATTGTCGCGCACGTCTTCAGGCCGCTGGCGGCTCGCGTCCGACACGTGGATGTGCACGATGCGCGACCGGCCGGCCGCGATGATGTCCGCGGCGGTCGCGCCGGCGTGATGCCAGTGCCACGCGTCGAGCAGCAGCCCGATGTTGGGACCGCATTCGGTCGCGAACTGCAGCGCCTCGTCCATCCGCCAGATGAACTCGTGCGGCTGCCGCGTGCGAAAGTGGAGCGGGCCGAGAAACTCGAGGCCGAGGCGCACCTGCGATCGCTGGAGCACTTCCGCGATCGCGCTCACGCGATCCTTGAGGAGACGCCGAAACTCCGGCTTCGGCGTGGCGCTCGACGGCGGCAGGACCGCGATCATGCGCGGACAACCGATCGCGGAGGCGAACGCCGCCGCGTCGCCGAGCCGGGTCATCGCGTCCTTGTAAGCCGCATCCTCTCCGGCGAACGGCACCGGCAGGTTCACGACGCCTGGCCGAATCCGCAGCGTGCTCAGCAACGTGCGCGTGGCTTCCGCGCCTTCCCTCTGGGCCGCCGAGAGGTTCACGTCCACGCCGCCGTACCCCGTCGCGGCGGCCAGCCGCGCGAACGCCGTCCACTCCATCGGCTTCGTCAGCGACGAGTTGAGCGACACGAACATCGACGCCTCGTCGGCGCCCGCGCGCAGCCGCACCGACACGCCGGCCGCGGCGACGGTCTCCAGAAACGCGCGCCGGCTCAGACGCCTGTGATGTCCGCTCATCGGCCTAGCGGACGGCGCTGCTCGTCGTGGGGATGCCCAGGCGGGACGCGACCTGCTTGAACCGCGGGTGATCCCGAATCGAGTCGAAGAGCGGCTCGCCGTGGATGCCCACGAGCTCCGGCGCCCGTTCGTTCACCGCACGTTCGAGTTGCTGGAGGGCTTCCTCGATCCGATCGCAGGCTGCAAAGCCTTCGGCGAGATCGTAGGACGACGGATGCGACTGCGTGAGCTGTTCGAGGACCTTGTCCGCCTCCTCCGGCCGTGCGGCGCGGTGCAGACAAAACGCGCGCGCGACCAGCACCGACGGATGGCGTGCGCCGCCGTGTGCTTCGGCCAGCGACAGGTCGTTGAATGCTTCCTCGTACCGCTCGAGCCACGTCAGCGCCAGCGCGCGCATGTAGTACGCGCTGGGCATCGTGACGTTGAGCTCGACCGCCCGTGAGCACTCGGCAATGGCTTCCGAGTACCGGCGTGCCGTGTAGAAACGCGCGCCGAGACCCTCGAACGAGCGGGCGTTCAGTGGATCCAGCGCGATGGCAGCCTTCGCCTGTTCGATGGCCAACGGATAGTCTCCGGTCCAACTCAGATAAGAGGAGTACCAGTTGCGAGCCGTGACGCAGCTCGCGTTGTACCGAAGGGCCTGAAGGAATTCCGTCTCGGCGCCACGCCACTCCCACGCGAGCGACCGGAGACGGCCGAGGCTCGCATGCGGATCTCCCATGCGCGGGTCGAGGGCAATCGCGCGCTCGGCGGCGGCGCGGCCCTTGGCGATCGCTTCGGCGGCGTCGAGGAGACGGAACAGCGCGGCCGACTGGTACCAATCCGCCAGGCCGGCATGGATGAGCGCGTACTCCGGAGCGATCCGCAGAGCCGACATGTAGTAGTCGAAGCTTTTCTGCAGGCTGGGTACGTTGTGCAGGTTCCACAGGTAGCGGGCGCGCAGGTACGCGTCCTGCGCTTCATGAGACACGCGGGACCAGCTTCGCAGCGCCGACCGCTCCGTCGGCGACAGGTTCGCGCCGACGCGCTTCGCGATCTCGTCGGCGATCTCCGACTGAATCCCCAGCACGTCGGACATCGGCCGGTCGTACGATTCCGCCCACATCGTCGCATCGCGGGCGACGTCGATCAGATGGACGGTGATTCTCAATTGCGGCCCGACGGTGACGACGGAGCCCTCGATGATCGCTTCGACGTCAAGCCGCGCCGCGATGCTGCGGAGCGGTTCCGAGACGGTGCGGTACTGCATCACCGAGGTGCGTGAAATGACGCGCAGCCCGGTAATGCCCGCGATTCTGGCGATGAGCAGTTCGGTCATCCCATCGGCGAGGTAGTCGGAATCGGGGGATGCGCCAATCAAACGGAACGGCAGGACCGCGACGGAACGGATCCGTCGCGCGGCCGAGTGGCGGCTCGCGGGCCGCGATTTCTTCGTGGACGTCGGCCGGACGGCCTGCAGGACCGCCACCGCGTCTTCGAGCCGTGCGTACCGCTGTTCGGGCGCCTTCGCCAGACACTTCTGAATCAGCGATCCAACGGGCGCCGGAACATCGGGGCGCAGCGAGCGAAGCGGCGGCGGGTCGCGGTGCAGGATGTGCGACACGAGCTCGGTGTGATCGGCGGCATCGAATGGGGCCCGGCCAGCCAGCATCTCGTACAGGACGGCGCCAAAGGCGTAAATGTCCGCGCGATGATCGACCGGTTCGCCGCGCAACTGCTCGGGCGCCATGTACGCGACGGTCCCGAGCACCGTGCCGAATGCCGTGATCGGCGGTTCGTTCGGCGTCTGGCCTTCGCCGGACCTTGTCGTGTCCTGCGCGTGCGGCGTGATCTTCGAGAGGCCGAAATCCAGCAGCTTGACCCCGTTCGGCGTCAGCATGATGTTGCCCGGCTTGACGTCGCGATGAATCACGCCGTTGTTGTGCGCCGACGCCAGCGCATCGGCGATCTGCAATCCGTACGTGACAGCTTCGGCGATCGAGAACGGACCGCGGCTCAGTTGTCGCGCCACGGTCTCGCCGTCCAGGTACTCCATGACGAGGTACCGCACGTCGCCGTCGGTACCGACGTCGAACACGGTGCAGATGTGCGGGTGGCTGAGAAGCGCGCCGGCTTCGGCTTCGCGCTGGAAGCGTCGCCAGCAGTCGGCGTCCGACCGATGGGCCGTCAGAACCTTGATGGCGACGCGGCGGCCCAATGCGGCGTCGTGAGCGCTGTAGACTTCCCCCATCCCGCCCACGCCGACGAGGCGTTCGATTTTGTACCGCCCCAGACGTGTGCCGGTGATGAGCCCCATTTTGTTGTTGCGCTCCGAGCCGATGCCCGTGCGACGAGCATAGCCGAAGTGCCCATCGCTGCGCTCACGCGGCGGGACAGGCGGTCTCCGATTCCGCGAGGGGGACGCCGGGCGCCGCCGCGCCCTCGCTCGCGTTCCCGCGACGAAGCACGCCAAACATCAGCGCGGCGACAGCGTAGACGGCGAGTGCCAGCAGCATCGTCATGCGGAAGCCGATCCAGACCGAGAGCAGCACGCTGGCGACGCTCCCGATAGTCGTGAAGAGCCCGTTCATGCTCCACGCCCACGCGACGGCGCCCGCGGGTTTGCTCCGCAGCTCGAGAATGCCGAGCGGAAACGGCATGCCCATGAAAAACGCGACCGGGAAAATCATCGCTGCGGCCGCGGCGGTGCGAACGGCCGTCGGCGACGCCATGAAGTACTCGGAGACCGGCGCGTAGGCCATCCAGATCGCCACGCCGGTGAACAGAATGCCGGCGAACGCCAGATACCACCGCGGCGATTCCTTTCCGGCGACCGCCGGCGAGCTCATGCTGCCCAGCGCGGCGGCGATCAGCATCACCGTGATCACCGTCGCCACGGCGTAGAGCGGATAGCCGATCAGTTTCATGAAGACCTGAATGAAGAGCAGTTCGACCGCGATGAACGCGAAGCCGAGCATCGCGAAGTACATCAGCGCCGGCGCCTTCCCCGTCCAGCGTTCGCGGCCGACCCGCGACACGAGCATCGGCACGAGGATGAACAGCACGCCGTAGAACACGCTCGCGCACCCGGCGACGATCAGGTGCAGCCAATCCATCGGCAGCCAGCCCCGCCGCAACTGCGAGTTGATGTGGAGCGCCGTCGAAAGATTCAAACCGGACGAACGATCCGGGGAGAGTTCCGTGACCGACCGGCGCAGGAAGCTGAACGCGGGCCGATCGTCCGTGATCACGCCGACGTTGTACGGCGCCTGCTCGAGCAGCGCCTCGGGGAGCTGCCCCGCATAGAAGGCGTCGGGCAGAAAGCTGCGCGCGGGATCGAGCGGGTTCTCGGCGATCGCATAGGGCGGCTCGCCGTCCGCCCGGAACGAGTAGAACTGGATCAGGTCCGCGATCTCCGCCGGCGTCCACGGCGACATCTTGATCAACATCGTCGGCAGCCGATCGGGTTCGTTCCGCTTTTCGAAGATGGCGACGTGCGCGCGAAAATCGGGACGGCCGAGCGACCGCCATGCGGCCGACGCCGTCGCGATCATTCGCGGGTACGTGTGATGGTTGATGTGCAGGATCCCGTTGGGACCGAGGTGCGTGAAGTACTCGAGAAAGGCCTCCTGAGTCAGCAGGTACGCCGGCGCCAGCGCGCCGGATCCCGACACCATGCTCGACGAGGTGTAGTTGCTGAAGATCTGGATGATGTCGTACGTCTTGTCGGTCGCGCGGAGGAAGCTGCGTCCTTCCGCGACGCGAACGTGAACGGCCGGGTGCTCGTACAGCCGGCCGATGTAATCAGCGTAAGGGCCCGTCGAGAGCGACACGACGGTCCCGACCATCTCGACCGCGTCGACTTCCGCGGCGCCGTACATCAGCGCGGCCTTGACCTCCTGGCCGCCCGCGCTGCCGATGACGAGCACGCGCGCGCCGCGGTCGCGACATGCGTAGTGCGAGGCGAGCACGCCGCGCTGCCAGAACTGGCTCGTGAGCCGGCGCGGCAGGTCGCGGCGGAGCGCCGCGTAATCGCCGTCGAACGGAAAGAAGTGCGAACTGAGGCTGCCGCCGTCGTACGCGATGTACTTGCGCCCTCCCTCTCTGGCGCCCGACGTCCCCTCCGGTTGATCGAGCACGGAGATCTGAGACACCGGATCCCACTTTGAGAACTCCAGGCGCCCGAGATCCATCGCCTGATCCACACCGCGTTTATCGTCGTGCAGCGCGAGTGTTCGATACCGGTCACCGAGGACGAACGGCGACACGAGGAGCAGCGCCGCGACGCCGGCCATGCCGGCGCGCCACCGCGCGGACGCGGCGAACATCGCCGACGCGAGGAGCGCCGTGAGCGCCGCCGCGAGCAGGAGCCGCTCGGGGCCGAGCCGCGGGAGCAGCGGAATGAGGACCGCCGTGCCAACCGCGGCTCCGCTGAGATCCCAGAAATACAACCGCTGGATCTGACTCGACGCGCGCGCGAACAGGCGGCAGATGCAGATGCCGGCGAGGATGAACGGCGCGAGCAGCACGAGATACAGCAGCAGAAACCAGATGAGCTGTGACGCGGGCCGCCGCCCGATGGCGTCGATCGAAAACGGAATCGCGTTGAGGAGCGGCGGGAGCGCCCAGACGCTGATCGCGAAGAAGAGCGCCGCCTGCGGCACGTCGAACGCGGCCGCGACGCGCTCGCTCGCGAGCATCTCGAACAACCCGCCGAGCGCGAGCCCGAACAGCGCGCAGCTGATGATCATGAACGACAGGTTCGGCCAGAGGAGGACGTCGAAAATCCTGGTCAGCAGCACCTCGACCACGAGGGTCGTGCAGGCGAGGAGGAAGAGTCCGGCCGAGACGCGCCGCATTCGGCCCGACCCCGTGCATTCACCGTGCCGGGCTGAACGCGCGCGCGTTCAGCTCATCCGCGCGCCCACCTCTAGTAGACTAGAGAGGCTCCGACCATGTTCAGACAACCGAAATACACCGGCCCCGAACGCCGCAAGACGCCGCGCTGGCGGCCGCGGCCGATCCGGGTTCTCGTCTCTTTGCTCCTCATCCTGGTGATCACGTACACCGCGGCGGTCGTGTGGCTCATGGCGCAGGAGACGAAGCTCGTGTTCCAGGCGGGGCGTGCGCTCTCAACCGGACGGCCGTCGTTCTCGTACGAGCAGATCGATCTGCCTCGCCCGGATGGCGCGCGCCAGTTCGCGTGGGTCATGAAGCAGCACGGGGCCGACGAGGGGCCGTGGGTGTTGTTCCTCCACGGGAACGCGGCCACGATCGCGTCGCGCATGAACATCGCGCATTACGCGCAGCTCCGCCGGATCGGGCTCAACGTGATCGCTCCTGAGTACCGGGGGTTCGCGGGGCTCGACGGCGTCCCGACCGAGGCCGCGCTCGCGGCCGACGCGCGTGCCGCCTACGACGACCTGCGAGTCACGCGGCACGTGCCATCGTCGCGCATCGTGATCTACGGCTGGTCGCTGGGGTCCGCGGTCGCCGTGAATCTCGCGTCGGCCGTCGACGAAGCGGCGGTGATTCTCGAGGGCGCGCCCGCGTCGCTCGTGGACATCGGCCAGCGGCGGTATCCGTTCTTTCCCATCCGTTTGCTGATGCGCAACCCATTCGAGTCGATCAGCAGGATCGATCGCGTTCATTCGCCGATCCTCTTTCTCCACAGTCCCGAGGACGAGATCATCCCGATCGACGAGGGGCGCCGGCTGTTCGACGCCGCGCGCGCCGACAAGACGTTCGTGGAAGTGCGCGGCGGTCACGTCAACGCGAGCGAGGCGGACTCGGAGCGGTTCTGGTCGGCGGTCGGGCAGTTCCTGCGGCAGCACGGCGTCGCCGCCACGGCGATTCCGTAACAGGGTTCGTAGCGCAGGGCTTTCCGCCTTCGCGCGAAGCGCTTCGGCGGACGCGCCGTAGCCTTGGCGGAGGCGGGCAGCCCTGCTCGTGATCACGAGCACGTCGTAGCGCAGGGCTTTTGAAGCCCTGCTTTACCCCGCGCGTCCGCGCGGCAGCTCGTCGCCGCTTCGGGTGTACGCGGGCGGAACGTAGATGTTGAGCGTGCGCAGCGGCGTCCGTCCCGTGTTGCGGATCTCGTGGCGGTCCCCGCGTTCGATGAGGATCAGCGTCCCCGCGCGCAACGCGTGACGACGGCCGTTGACGATCGCGACGCCGCGTCCGGCGGTGACGAACAGCCACTGGTCCGCGCCGCGATGCCGGTTGTCGGGCCCGCCTTCGCAGTCCCCAGCCGCCAGCGTCATCGTCGCCGCCTGCGCGCGCCGGTTCCCCAGCGCGACACGGAACCCCTCACCGAATCGCAGTGTCGTTGCTTTCATTAGTGTCCGACTCCTCCTGCGGTTCGTAGCGCAGGGCTTCAGCCCTGCTCGTGATCTCGACGATGGTTCGTAGCGCAGGGCTTCAGCCCTGCTCGTGATCACGAGCAGCCCTCAAGGGCTGCGCTACGACGATGGTTCGTAGCGCAGGGCTTCAGCCCTGCTCATGATCACGAGCAGCCCTCAAGGGGCTGCGCTACGACGATGGTTCGTAGCGCAGGGCTTCAGCCCTGCTCATGATCACGCGCAGCCCTCAAATCAAAGGGCTGCGCTACGACGATGGTTCGTAGCGCAGGGCTTCAGCCCTGCTCGTGATCTCGAGCAGCCCTCAAGAGCTACGCTGCGACGATCCGGGACCGCGAATTATTTTCCGCGAAACGTCTCCGCGCTCGCGGGCGCGGAGAAGCGGACGTCGCCGGCGGCCGTGCGGCCGGTCACGTCGCAGGACCCGCGCATCTGCACGAAATCCATCCCGCGCATCGGCGTCACCTCGGTCTGCGCGACGGCGACGTCGAGTGTGAGCGCGAGCGAATCGCTGCGCCCGCGTACGACGATGCGTCGCGGACGGCCGGTCGCGGGATCGTTGGTCTCGTCGATCGTGACGTCCGTCGCGTAGCCCTGGACGCCGTCGGCGCCGAGCGCCAGGAGGAATCCCGGCGCGCGCGCGGTATCGCCGGCATCGGCCGGGGGGAACACGCGGCCGTACACAAATGACTGGCGGGGACCCTGCACCTGCCCCCACTGCCACGACACCCCTTCCCAGAATCCCCAGTTGTGATCGTGATACGCCGCGCCCCCGGTGAGGTCGATCGTCTCGCCGCCGACGCGCAGCTTCCCGTCAACGTTGCCGGCCATCACCGGAACCACGTAGCCCGAGATCCATCCGCCCGCACCGCGCA
Source organism: Acidobacteriota bacterium (assembly GCA_003223835.1). Classification (GTDB taxonomy): domain Bacteria; phylum Acidobacteriota; class Vicinamibacteria; order Vicinamibacterales; family 2-12-FULL-66-21; genus Gp6-AA38. The sequence continues at coordinate 18,562 of QHWR01000110.1, forward strand.
TTTCGAACGGCGGAAGCGATCGACCCGGGGTGGCGTGGACGACCATCTCCCCCGTCGCGCGTCCACGGCCCGAACGCGACGGCAGGTCGATCGCGATGTGATACTCGGTCCCCGTGAGACGGACCGTGTTCGTTCCCGCCGTCAGGTCCGGAGCCGCGGCGAGCAGCGCGTGTTCATCGACGTCGAACGTGTCCGCGAATCGCGTCATGCGTCCGTCGCGCTCGAGTTGCAGCGACACAGCCAGGGACCGCCGTCCTGGCGAGACGCGCGGGCCCGCCATGAACGCGAGATAAAACCGCGCGCCCCCCGCGCGGCCGTTGAAGTACAGCCACTCCGCCCACGATGCCGCGCGCGCAGGCACGTCCGGGATCGGGTGGAACGCATCCATCGTGCGCACCAGATCGCCGGGCGCGGGCGATGCCCACGCGCGGTCCGATGGCGTGTCGGTCCACGAATCGACCTGACGCGTCTCCCGATCGCCAAGCATCCTGTCGCGCGTCGGAATTCCGCCCGTCGCGCGAATGGGCGTCGCGCCACGGTCGTCGACCAGGTACAGCATTCGGCGGCTGCGGGGCGCGGCGGCAGCCACGCGCGCGCCGAGCGCGCCGGAGTCGAACACCGTGGACAGGACGACACGCGGGCTCGGAATGCTGCCGGTCGCGCTCCCGACGATGACGTCGCCGCCGCCGACGAGCGCCGGCGCGCGCGCCTGTTCGAGGATCGCGCTGCCGACGCCGAGGAGCGCGGCCATCACCGCGACGCCGAGACCGAATCCTCCGGCGAGCACCGCGGTGCGGACGGGGTGCGCGAGCAGCGACCGCAGCGCGAACCTGAGGATCATCGCGGGGCCTCGTCTACGATGCGTCCGTCGCGCATCCGGAGCAGACGGCGAGCGCGTCCCGCGATCGCCGGATCGTGCGTGACGACGACAACCGCCGTACCGTCGGCGTGCAGCCGATCGAGCAGCGTCGCGATCTGTTCGCCCGTGCCCTGATCCAGCTCGCCGGTCGGCTCGTCGGCGAGCAGCAGGCGCGGCCGGTTCGCGAGCGCGCGCGCGATCGCGACCCGCTGCATCTCTCCCCCGGACAATTCCGACGGGCGGTGATCCGCGCGCGCCGCGAGCCCGACATACTCGAGGAGCGCCATCGTGCGGCGGCGCCGCTCCGCGCGTGGCGCGCCGGCTTCCGCCTGCGGCAGCTCGACGTTCTCCGCCGCCGTCAACATCGGCAGCAGGAAGAACCGCTGGAACACGAAGCCGATTTCGCGCAGCCGCAGGCGGCTCCGCTCCGTGTCGGCGAGCGACCCTACGTCGCGATCGTGAAAGAGCAGCGTGCCGCTCGTCGGCACGTCAACGCATCCGAGCACGTGCAGCAGCGTGGACTTGCCGCACCCCGATGGTCCGACGACGCCGAGGTAGTCGCCGGCAGCGATGCTGAGCGACACGTCGCGAAGCGCCGTCACCGGACCGGCAGGCATGGGAAACACGCGCGAGATACTCCGCGCCTCGACGATCGGCGTCACGAGACGGCCTCGCGACGGAGCGTCGCCGCAATCGGAAGCGCCGCGACGATCCGCACGGGATACGCGGCGGCGGCGATTGCCGCCATCGCGAGCAGCAGCGCGTGGATCACCAGCGCGCGCGGCTCGAAGACGAAGAAGTGCAGGTCCGCCGGAACGCCGGGCATGCTGCGCAGGATCCGATCGAGCCACACCGACAGCGCGGTGCCCAGCGGCAGCGCGAGGATGCCTCCCGCGCCGACCAGCATCGCCGATTCCCACACGATCCCCGAGACGACGCGGCGGCGCGTCAGCCCGATCGCGCGCAGCGTCGCGATCTCGCCGAGGTGCTGATTCACCGAGACGGTCAGCAGCACCGCAATCAACAGGACGCCGAAGAACAGCGTCACCGTCGCGAGCACGACGGAAATCTGGCGGAAGTACGAGAACTGTGTGCGGTTGAACTGCTGGACGAGATCGTCGCTCGTCACCACGTGAACATCGCGCCGCGCGCGGCGGATCGCCGCGGCGGCCGCATCCGCTCCAGCATCCGGGCGCGACCGTACCACCAGCAGGTCCGCCGTATCCTCCGTCGTCCGCCCGCACAGCCGGCCGGCGGCCGACAGCGCGCCCGCGACGGTGTCCGCCGTCGCCGTGTCGAAGGGAAACTCCGCGATGCCCGCGACCGTGAACGCGAGCGGCGGCGCGCCCTGCGCCTCGCCGCAGCGGCCGGTCAACGACATCGACGACCCGGGCGACAGGCGCAGCGTCTGCGCGAGATGACGATTGATGACGAGGGCGGCCTCGCCGCGCCCGGCGATGTCCTGCCCCGCCACGATGGTCCACATCGGCCGGGCCTGCGGATCGGCGCCGACGAATTCGATGCGTCGCCGGAAATCGCCGGACGCCGTTTCCGCGTCGGCGACGCGCACCTGCTGGACGGCTTCGACTTCAGGGAGCGAGGCGATGAGCCTGGCCAGCGCGGTGGCATCCTCCAGGCGCGGGCCGTTGAACGGCAGCGTGTCGCTGGCCACGACCCGCACGTCGAAGCCGGCCCGGTCCAGCAGATCGCGGAAGGACAGGATCAGGCCGCGCGACAGGAGGAGCATGTCGAACAGCAGCGCCCCGACCGCGGCGACGCCAAGGATCCCGAGACACGATCGCGCGGGCTGCCGGACCACCGTGAGCCACGCGAGGCGAAGCGCGCGCATGCGAAGCTAGCGGCGGATGAGCGCCAGCAGTTGCTGGCGGAGGAACGTCCAGGACGCGACGAGGCTCGCCGCGATGCCGAACGGCACCGCCATCGCCAGCGATCGCCAGACCACGGACGGCGTGATGCGCAGGAAGACGAGCGTCGTGTCGTACCGCCACTGGAAGAAGCCGTTGAACAGGCGCTGGCTCGCGAGCGCGAACAGGATCCCCGCGGCCGCTCCGGCGAGCGCGATCACCGCCCCTTCGATGAACACCTGCAGCAGAATGCGGCGGCGCGTGAATCCGATCAGCCGGAGAATCCCGACCGTGCTGCGCCGCTCGTCCACGAGCATCACCATCAGCGCGAGCAGAAATACAGCGCTGCCGACGACGGTGACGATCGCGATGGCCAGGTGGAAGCGTTCGACGACGATGAAGGTGTTCGTCCGGTCGTCGGGCGCGGACGTCGCCCGTGCGACAAGTCCCGGGACGCGCGCGGCCACGTCGAGCGCGAAGCGCTCCGCGTCTCGATCGCTCAGCGCGACGTTGATCGACGTCACGCCGCGGCGGTCGCGTTCGTCGGGCATCCCCGCTTCGAGCGCGAGGAGATCGGGCAGGTGCATGCGCGCGTCGAGCTGCGGCTGCGCGAAGTGCATCGGATCGGGCGTCGGCTCGTAGATGCCGTCGACCCGAAACAGCCGTGCATGTGCGCCGGCCGGATCGGTGGCGAGTTTCACGACGCTGCCCACGGTCAGTCCGCGGCTCTCGGCGAGCTGGCGGGTGATCAGGATGCCGGCCGGCTCCACGGCGGTCGGTGATGCCTGCGTGAGGAGCGCGACCGATATCAAGAATGCGGCGGTCATGGTGGGCTGGAAAACCATCTTACAGGAGCCCGCCGCGCGCGATGGCGCGGCGTCGGCGCCGTGCGGTAATCTACGCGCGCCGCTCCGAGGTGCCGCCGATGGACGAGATCTCCCGCCGCGACTTCCTGCAGATGACCGCCGGGGCCGGCGCGTTCGCGACGCTCGCGCGTCCCGCCGGCGACGTCGTGTCCGCGCAGCCCGCCGCCGGCGCCGCGGCGGACGGCTGGTTCGATCGGCCGATGCGCTGGGTGCAGCTCACGCTGGTCGAAAACGATCCCGGCCGCTTCGACCCGCAGTTCTGGCTCGATTACTTCCGCCGCCTTCACGCGGACGCCGCCACGCTCAGCGCGGGCGGCATCGTCGCGTACTACCCCACGGCGATCCCGTTGCACCACCGCAGCCAGTGGCTGGGCGAGAGCGATCCGTTCGGCACGCTCGCCGCGGGCTGCCGCGCGCTCGGCATGAACGTGCTCGCGCGCACGGATCCGCACGCGGCGCGAGAGGACGTGCGCGCCGCGCATCCCGACTGGATCGCGGTCACGCGCGACGGCGAGCCGCGCCGTCACTGGGCGAACCCTGACCTCTGGGTCACGTGCGCGCTCGGTCCGTACAACTTCGAGTTCATGGACCAGGTCCATCGCGAGATCGTGTCGCGCTATGGGGTGGACGGCGTCTTCGCGAACCGCTGGTCGCCGCAGGGGGGCGACTGCTACTGCGTGCATTGCCAGCAGAATTTCAAGGCGGCCACCGGCCACGAGCTGCCGCGCTCGACGGACCGCCGCGATCCCGCGCGCCGGCAGTTCCTCGAGTGGCGCAAGGCGCGGCTGACGGAGTTGTGGAAGCGATGGGACGCGACCGTCCGCGCCGCCCGCGCGGAGGCGCGGTTCATCCCCAACGGTCCGCCGGACATGAAGACGGCGGGCGAGCTGGCGCCGATTCAGTTCGCCGATAACCAGGCGCGCCGCGGCGTCACCCCACCGTGGGCGAACGGCCGCCGCGCCAAGGAATATCGATCCGTGATGGGACGACGGCCGGTCGGCGGGATCTTCAGCGTGGGGCTCGAGGAACCCTATCGATGGAAGGATTCGGTCCAGAGCGAGCCGGAGATCCGGCTGTGGGTCGCGGAAGGAACCGCCAACGGCGCGCGGCCCTGGGTCACGAAGTTCTCCGGCGTCCTGTACGATCGCCGCTGGCTGCCCGTCGTCGAGCGCATCTACGACTGGCACCATCGTCACGAGCGGTATCTGCGCAACGAGGAGTCGCTCGCGCGCGTCGCGGTGTTGTATTCGGAGCAGATGGCAGCCGCGTCGACGCCGGCGGGTGACCGCGCCGAAGATCACGTCCTCGGCATGTATCACGCGCTCGTCGAAGCGCGCGTGCCATTCGATCTCGTCCACGAGGCGTTCCTCGCGCCCGAGCGGTTGGACCGCTTTTCGCTCCTCATCCTCGCGGACGCCGCCGCGCTTTCCGATGTGCAGTGCGCGGCGATTCGCGACTACGTCAACCGCGGCGGCAGCCTTCTGGCGACGTTCGCGTCTTCGTTGTACGACGAGACGGGCGGGCGTCGCCCCGACTTCGGGTTGGCGGACGTCTTCGGCGTGTCGTTCGCGGGACGGATCGACGGGCCGATGCAGAACTCGTATCTGAGCCTCGACGCCGATCCCGTCACCGGCAAGCGCCACGCACTCCTCGACGGCCTCGACGACACGCCGCGCATCATCAATGGCGTCTACCGGGTCGACGTGCGGCCGCACGACACCACGTTCGCGTCGCCGCTGACGCTGATCCCGACCTATCCCGATCTGCCGATGGAAGACGTGTACCCGCGCGTCCCGCACACGACGACGGGCGAGGTGTTTCTGCGTCAGCTGACGCGAGGCCGCGTCATCTTCTTCCCGTGGGACATCGACCGCACGTTCTGGGAGGTCATGTCCGTGGATCACCTGAAGGTGTTGCGCAACGCGATCGCCTGGGCGTCCCGCGATCCGCAGCCGGTGGAGGTGGAGGGACCGGGTGTGATCGACGTCACCGTGTGGCGCCAGCGCGACTCGATGACCGTACACCTCGTCAACCTCACGAACCCGATGATGATGAAAGGCCCGCTGCGCGAGGCGATCCCGGTTGGGCCGCTGCGCGTGCGCGTGCGCCTGCCGCAGGGCGCCCGCGCGCGAGGCGTCCAGCTGCTGACGGCGGGCACGGCGCCGGGCCTCACCGAGGCGAACGGCGTGATGACGCTGACGGTGCCCTCGGTCGAGATCCACGAGGTGATCGCGGTTGATTTGTAGGGAGATGTTCGTTCGACCGCCGGACGGCGTTTACCTGATCTCGAGGGAAGAGGCGACATGAGCACGAGGCAGAACCGCGCAACGCCCCCGTCGCTGGCCTTGCTGGATCTCAAACGGCCGCTTACCGAGAGGGAAGCGGGCACGCTCGCCAAATCGTGCCTCGCGACGCTCTCGATGTACCGCAAGGCGGTCGACACCGGAAAACCGTCACGGGCGCTGACGACCGCGGCCCGGCGCGCGCTGCTCCACCTTGGCGGCGATCCGCAGCACGTTTCCGCCTCGCTCAAGCACTACGACCACAATCGCTACGGTCCGTTCCTCGGCGTCAGCGACGAAGGGAGCGCCGCGGGCGCCATCCGCGAGGCGGGGCTCGCGTCGCCAAAGGTCAAGGCGCTCCCCGCCTCGGTGCCGGCCTCGCCGCTCGTCGTCGGCCTCGCGGTTGACGCGGAGCGTCTGAGCGGCGTCGGCGAGGTCGCGGTCGGACCGGAGGAGTACGCGGACGTCTGGCTCGGGTGCGTCGGCCGCGTCCTCATGACCACCAACGTTGGAACCCGCGTCAACGTGCGCGCGTACCGGCGCGAGCCGCGCGTGCTGCTGCGCGGCGCCGACGCCGAGTCGATCGCGCGCGCGAAAGAAGAAATCACGGCGACCTTCGCGCCGTTCGTCGCCACGCCGGACAAGAAACCGCGTCCCCTGACCGTGTTCGTTGACATCCCCCGCTACGTCGAGATGGCGGCGCCGCAGAAGCAGGCCGCGCTGTCGGAGCTGGCCACGTTCGTCGCGTCGGGCAAGGCGGCGAACACGCCGCGTGCGCCGGAGGGCCACCTGCTCGGCCTCGCCGTCTGGGTTCGGTACGGCCCGGCGGGACGGGAAGAATCGAAGACCGCGATCGATCTCGCGGCGGCGGCGGGCATGAGCGTCGTGTTGCTGGACGGCGTCAAGCGCAAGGCGGCCGACGCCGCGATCTCGCTCGCCGGTCTGCTCGACTACTTCGCGCCCGGTATCGTCAGTCAGTTGCTGAGATATGCGGCGCAGAAGAAGGTGCGGCTGCGCGCCGCGAACCTGTCAGACACGGATACGATCGCCCGCGGCATCTGGGTTGGCCTGGCCACGGCCCGGAACATGGGCATCAATCTCGGGAAGTACGGCTGCTTTCCGCTCACGCGCGCGGAGATCGATCGCGTCGTCGAGCAGGTGCAGGGCTGGATGGCGACGTGGTCGGCCGCGCCGGTGTTCTTCGTCGATCAGGGCCTGATGGACGAGACGCAGGTGGACGTGGAGCGCGACCTCCCGCGCGGCATCGAACGGTGGCTGGACACGGTCGCGGCTCACGGGGTGCGCGTCGTGCTGATCGACACGATGGACAAGGGCACGGGCCGGCATCTCCTGAAAGGGTCGAAAGACAAAAAGGGGTTTCTCGGGCTGCGTCAGATCGAGCGCATCGAGCAGCACGCGAAGCTGCGGAAGATCAAGGTCCTCTGGGCCGGCGGGCTGCAATTGCGCGACGCGTACGCGATGGGACGGCTCGGCGTGTTCGGCATCTACGTGACGAGCGCCGCGGCGACGACGATCGCCGTGGACGGCAGCTACATTCGCGAACCGGTGCTCGCCAGCCTCAAGGAACCGACGCAGGACGCGGTCCTCCGGACGAAGGTTCTCGTCGAGGCGGGCTTCCTCGCGTCGAGGCTGGGCGGCGACACCGCGCGGGAGCTCGAGCGCGCCGCGGAAGGACTCCTCGCGTCGATAGACGTGCGCGACACGAGCGCGATCGCGAAGAACACCGAGACGCTCGCGTCGCTCTGCATCCCCGCGTGGCGGCTTCACTGGAAGCAAACCCCGGCGTCCCGCGTGACGAGTTGACGAACAACCGCGATTACTTTCCCGGGCCCTGCGGGCGCGCCGCCGGCTCGTCGCGCACCGTCACGTTGAACGTGAACGCATCCTGGATGACGCCGCGATCGGTCCGCTGGCGCACGAGAATCGTGTGGCCGCCGACGCCGAGCCGCGGCGCGATCGTGACGGTGAACTCGCCGCGCTCGTCCACCTGTGGCTCCTGCTCAGCCTTGAACGGTTGACCGTCCACCAGCACCTCGATCGGGGTGCCGCGCTGAAACCGGTGACCGCGGATCACGATCGGCCCGAGCGAGCCGACCGGAACACCCACGCCTTCCCTCGACGGAATATTGACTTCGATGCGCGGCGTCTCGTTCGTCGCTTTTCGAGGGATTTGATCCGCCGTCACGTCGTTCGACGCGAGGATGACCCCTTTGAGAATGGTCCGTTCGACGAACAACCCCTTCGCCTGCACCTTGCCACCGCTCAGCTCGCGGGCGAGCTGGCGATCTCCGCCGAACGTCCCGGCCTGCTGCACTGTCGATACGCGGAACGGCAGCGGCACATCAGCGC
>QHWR01000251.1 GCA_003223835.1 Acidobacteriota bacterium
TCGTCGCCGAATGCGATCGGTCCGCCAAACTGCCCGCCTGGATAGTTGTACTTGCTCTTCGGCTTCGGCGTGCCGGTGATCGAATTCGACCGATCGTTCGCGGCGAGCTGAGAGCCGCGCCAGTAGTCGTACGCTTCGCCGTGGAATCTCGATGACCCCGACTTCGTCACGCCGCTCACGTTCATGCCGCCGGTCCCGTACTCGGCGGCGAAGTTCGAGCTCTGCACCTTCACTTCCTGAACCATGTCGTTGTTCAGGGTGACGATGACGCCGCTGTTGCTGCCGATGTCGATGAGCGACGACCCGTCGAGCGAGACCGTGTTGTTCGACGAGCGGATGCCGTTGACCGTGTAGCCCTGCGTGTTGTTCGCGCCGCGGATGCCGTTGACCGTGTAGCCCTGCGTGTTGTTCGCGCCGCCGCCGAAGCTCACCGACTCGCCCTGGTTGAACTCCGTGACGACGCCCGGCAGGATGCGAAGCAGCTCGAGCGAGCTTCTGCCGATGACCGACAGGTTGTCGATCTGCCGGGCCGTCAGGACGCCCTCGCGAGCGCCCGTCTCCGTCTGAATCACTTCGGTCTGTCCCGTGACAGTGACCGTTTCGCTCTGCTGGCCGACCTCGAGTCGCACGTCGACGCCGCGCGTGTCGCTCGGGCTGAGCGAGATGCCTTTCTGCTCGTACGACTTGAACCCGGAGAGTTCGACCTTCATGTCGTACCCGCTGGGAAACAGCCCTGTCACGAGGTACTGGCCCCGCTCGTCGGTGACGGCCGTCGTCACGGCCTTCGTTCGGGTGTCGGTGAGCGTGACCGTCGCGCCCGGCAGCACCGCGCCGCTCGCATCTTCGACGTGGCCGCGGATCGTCGCGGTCGTCGAAGATTGCGCGAAAGCGTTGACGCTGATGAGTAGCAGCGCCGCAAGGCCGGTCGCGGCACGGGCGGTCCACTTGCTTCTGGTCTGAGTAGGGGTCAGGACACAGATCGGCATGCGCATCCTCGCCGTGGAAAAGACACTAGTGCGTCCCGGATAAACGCACTATTGCGCGCAAGCCTATGTGCGATGGTCGCGGGAGTCAACCACCGAAGGCAGAAACGTGGGTATGTCTTTCGACATATCCACGAGACTAGACTTCGAGCTGGACAATACCGCGCTGCAGCGCGACGGTGACGGCTTCGGTGCGATCCGCGGCGCCAAGCTTGCCCAGAATGCTGCTGACGTGCAGCTTGACGGTCCCTTCGGTGATGTCGAGCGTGGTGGCGATCTCACGATTGCGGCGGCCGCTCACGAGCAGCCGGAGAACCTCGAGCTCTCGCGTGGACAATTGCGACCGCGAAACGCGGTCGGCGAGCCGCGCGGCCACCTCGGCTGGAATGTGACGCTGGCCGGCGGCGGCTTTCCGGATCGCCCGCATCAGCTCCTCGCGCTGCACCGACTTGACGAGATACGCCATCGCGCCCGCCTGCAGCGCGCCGTAGATCTCCTCGTCGCAGACGTAGGTCGACAGCATGACGATGCGCGCATCCGGAAACTCCGCGCGAATCGCCTGGATCGTGTCGGCGCCGTTCATGCCCGGCAGCCGCAGATCCATCAGCGTCACGTCGGGTCGATGCGTGCGAAAGAGCGCGCGGGCCTGTTCGCCCGACGCCGCCTCGGCGCACACCGTCATGTCCGGCTCGAGCGCGATGATGCTCGCCAGGCCCATGCGGACCAGATAGTGGTCGTCGACGAGCATGATTTTCAGCCGGTCCGCCATGACTCCTGTACTCGCGGAAAGCCCGCCGCCGCTTCTCGCGTGCGCCCCGGAACCGTCACGGCCAGGCGCGTCCCCGCGCCCGGCGCGCTCGAGATCTCGAGGACGCCCCCGAGCTTGTCGACCCGCTCGCGAATCCCCTGCAGCCCGAAGTGCGATCCCGGCATGTCCTCCGCGCCGTACCCCAGCCCGCGCCCATCGTCCTGCACGATCAGGTGCGTGGCGTCGGGCAGGAAGCGCAGCACGATCTCGATGCGCCGCGCGCCCGAGTGCTTCAGGGCGTTGGTGAGCGCTTCGAGCCCGATCCGCAGCAGATGGTGCTCCTGCGAGACGTCGAGCCGCTGCGGCGATCCCTCGACGCGGACGTCGGCCTGCGCGCGCGTCCCGTGCGTCATCTGACGCACGAGGTCAGACAACGCCCCGGCGAGATCCTGGCTCTCCAGCGCCTGCGAGCGCAAATCCATGACAGACCGCCGCGTTTCCTCCAGGCTGTAGCGCAGCATCTGGCGCGCGACCTCGAGCGACTGGCGCGCGAGATCGGGCGACGTCTCGAAACTGCCCGCGACCGCCTCGATCTGCAGCGCGATCCCGGTGAGCCCCTGTTCGAGCGTGTCGTGCAGCTCGCGGCCCACGCGGCTGCGCTCGTTGAGGACCGCTTGATACCGCTGCCGCTTGCGGTTGGCGGTGGTCCTCACCCACACCGCCGCCCCGCAGGCGACGAGCGTCAGCATCACCAGCATCACCGCCGTATGGCGCATCGTCCACCACGGCGCCGCGGAGAGGACGGCGACGTCGCCGGCCGAGCGAAGGAACAGGCGGAAGGATGGCGGAGGCCCCCATTGGTACGAATACACGCCGGTGACGGCCACGAGACTTCCGGGCCGGATCTCGTCGAGGGACTGGGAGCCGGCCGCTCCTTCCACATCGGCCTGAAAGACCGTTTTCCCTACCTTAAGTACAAGGATGCGGTCCGCCGGGCTCGTGAGCACGCTGAGGAGGTGGCCCTCCATGCGCACGAGCATCGCGTCGTTGTCGGGCGTGAGGACGTTCGCGCCGCTGACGGGCACGGACGCGGGCTGCGGCGCTTCCCCGGCGATTCGGAAGACCGCATTCGTCAGGATTGGTTTTCCGGGAGTGACCGCGGGAAAGCCCGCGACGTCGACCACCGTCCCCGATCGGACGGGCAGCGACTGCTCCGTCTCGATGCGGGCGCCGCCGGTGCCGTCATGTACATAAAGGACGTCGCGGACGTACCTGAACAGCGCCGTGCTCGTAAAGTCGCTGACGTCGACCGGATGGCCGGGGATGTAACAGGTCACGACCCCGCGCACGCGGATGCGGCGGTTCACCTCGCCCGCCGCGGAATAGTTGTAGATGCTGCGGATCGATCGCGTGGGCAGCCAGAACGGATCCGGCGGCGGCTCGAGCACCTTGATGTCGCTCGTGCGGCCGACGAACAGGGACACGCCGCGGAGTTGCTCGGTGCGTCCGAACAGCGTGCCGACGTTGCCGTGCAGCCGCACGCGCGCGTCGATGAAGCGCAGAAGATCCTCGGGCGTGTAGTCCCAGAACGTCGCGCGGACGACGCCGTCCTCGAAGGCGACGTCCACGAAGAGCGTGTGCATCTTCCTGGGGTCGGACGAGAGCCACGCGCGCTGGACGACGCCGTCGACTTCGACGTAGTCGCAATCGTGCCTGCCCGTAAGCATCGCCGCGAATGGAATGTGCTTCGTTCGCGGAAGCTTCGCGCGTCCCGTGCGGCGAATGGCGGTCGGCTGGACGTTCGGCGCGAACCCGCCGCGGACGGTGCGTCCGTCGATTTCGACGAGGTCGCCGCGCCGCAGCTCGCGCCACGCGGGCACCTTCTTGACGTCAGCGGGCGGGATGACGAACTGCCCGAACTCGCCGTCATGCACGATGAGTCCGGTGGAGACGTTCTCGTCGATGTGCGTGACGATACCGCGGACGCGCACCGGATAACCACGCGCGCCCTCATCCTGCGAGAGCGCGCGAATCGCCTTGATGGTCGCAAGGACAGGCAGCGGCGCGCGCGTTTCGGCGGGCGCAGGAATGCCCAGCAGGACGACGGCGGCGACCCGCAGAGTCCAAAGGGCCACGGTGCGCGCATACTAGCGCGCCGGTGGACTGGAGGTCCAGCCGAGAGCCCGGCGCAACGGCGGCGGGCCTGGGGTTTCTAAGGACCGGGAGATCATGACGAACTCCGAGACCGCGCGTAACCTGGTGAACGGGCTGGCCCGCGGGCTGCGATGGCTGGCCGCGCTGATCTGGGCCGGAAGCGCGTACGTGTGGCGCTGCGTGCTCGACGCCATCGGCCAGGCGCGCGTCGGTTACGTCTGGATCAGGACCCGCAAGGCGGAGGCGGGGCCGGCGGAGGTCGCTCGAATTCGCGCGCGTGTCCGGTCCCAGACCGAGACGAGGTGGGCGGCGTGGCGCGGGGAGCCGCCGCTGCGGAAGGCGGAGAGCAGGATCGCGGCGGGCGCCCTCGCTATCGTCCTCGTGCTGATCGCCCGCGCGCATTTCACCCCGGCTGCGCCCGCCGCCCGGCCGGACGCCGCGGATGCGCTGCGCGGCGCAGCGAGGACGAGAGCGGCGGCGGACGAGACGAAGCCTTCCGATTTCGGAGAGCGCATCACGTCGGCGAAACCCGGCGAATGGGTCTTCGACAACACGCCGCTGCTGGCCCCCGAGCGCCTGGGCGCGTGGGACGACTTCAAGGTCGGATCGCCGATCGTCCTCGACGAGCCGGGCAGGCTCAACGTGCTCGGCGTCGGCACGCGCTACCGTCTGTGGTACCGCGGCTGCCGCTTCATGGGCGATGAGTACTCGTGCGGCGTCGGCTACGCCACGTCGCGCGACGGGCTCCGTTGGACACGACATCCGGGCCCGGTCTTCGTGCCCGCCGATCCGCTCGATCGGGACCATCTCGACATGCTGTCCATCGTCCACGGCGCGGGCAGTTACATGCTGTGGTACTCGGTTGACGCCGACTGGGTCGCCGGGCGCCGCCGCGCGACCGTCCGCGCGGCGTCGTCTCCCGACGGGCTGACGTGGACGGATCGCGGCGTCGTTCATACGGCCGCCGTCGATGGTGTGCGCCTGCCCGTGTCGGGAACGTGGGACGGTCAACGTTTTCATCTGTGGATTGTGGACAGCCAGTCCCCGATCGATCCGAAGACGAACCGCTTCCCGCCGATGCAGCGGGAAGGCGACGATGCGATCGTGCACTTCACGTCCCCGGACGGCGTTCGCCTCACGGCTGCAGGGGTGGCGCCGGTAAACCCGATGCAGCTGACGAGGCCCGCGCTCCGGATGTACGGCCCTGAGGCGCGCGGGTTCCGCGCGATCGATTACGAGCGATTTCCGCAGGGCCGGAACCCGCAGGGACTGGTGACGCTGCGCTCGAGTGACGGCGACACGTGGACCCGCGACGCCGACGCCTCCATCGCGCTCGACATATCTGCTCTACCGGCGGGTATCACCGGCCCGGTCGTCGTCACGCAGAAAGACGGAGGAATGCTGATGTGGTACACCGCCCAACGCCGGCGCGGCGGCGGCGAAGAGATTCGGCTCGCGTATCACAAGGATGCCGTGCGATGACGCGGCGGGCGCCTGGCATCTGCGCGCGCCGGCAACCGCACACGCACAGCAGAACGCACACCGCTTCATCTGGGCGGGTACGATCGACGACGACGGCGGCGGCACGGTCAGGGCGCTGAGCGGGGGCGGCGTCCACCGGATGCCGGAGCCGTTCACCTTCTCTCATCACGTGCACGTGGATTTCCGCTACGTCCAGGAATTCCGTCCTGACGGATCGGTGGAGTGGACGTCGCGGCGGATCTCGTGGGACGTGCACGGCGTCCACGACGAAGCCGGCGGGTTCCATGAAGAGTGCGAGGGCAGCGGCGGCCTCGATCTCCGGCCTGCCAATAGCGCCGCCGCCATGACGGCGGATGAACGCAAGCAAATGGACGTTCGCTGCCACAAGGACACCTACGCCAACGAGTTCCGTCTGTACGGCCGGCCGGTCCACGAAGTGCCGCTGCCGAGCATTCCTGGCGTCGAGCAGCTCGACGCCAACTGCGCGTACCGCGAAGAGGAAGGAACCCGGCGATACAGCGTCTGGCTGACGCCCGAGGTCGACGCTGTCCTGGAGGTGGACGCCGCTCCCCGAAGCCCGTACGCGCGGTTCGTCCCGTCGCCGGGCGCGACGGTGGAGGTGAAGGTGCGGACCGACCCGGCGTATCCCGCGAAATTCCGGTTCATGATCGACCGCAGCCGCACGTCGAACTTTCAGGGCTATGCCATGAACGCCCTCGTGGACGAGGCGTTCTTCAACCGCGCGCACCTCGAACATCTCAGCGGAACCTACAAGGACGAGAGTCCCGACCTGATTTTCGATCCGGACAACTTTCCGAAATTCGCCTGGTCGCGCGTCGATCAGGACGTCGTCGAGACCGCGGAGGACGAGACCAGCGCAACCGCGCTCGTGACCGCGATGGATTACGGCGCGATCGGACAGGTGCGAGCCTTCGCGAAATACAAGTGCGGCGGATGGACGCCGGCGCGCGTCGTCGCGGGACAGGGAACGCTCGACGCCGTCACGATTCCGATGGACGAGGACCACAACCTGATGGCGGACGCGCTCGACGACTACAAGGGCGATCCGGCGCGCGACGACGAGAACGAGCCCGTCGGCGACGGGACCAAGGGCGATGGCCTGACGGCGTTCGAGGAGTACCGCGGCTTCATGACCGCGAACGATTGCGAGAAGCCGGAGACCGACCGTCACGTGCGCACGAGCCCGCGTCACAAGCACCTGTTCGTCGCCGCCGGCAACGACGACGCCTTGCTCACGACGGCGGCGGACAGATTCTTCGCCTGGGCGTCCGACGTGTCGGTCATTTCGCTTTGCGACCGCCACCTCTGGGACCTCGATACCATCAAGACGGCGGCCGCGGAATTCAGCCTCGTGAAAGGCTATGCCGACGTCCCGGACGAGACGCGCGTGGTGAACTTCACGCTCGACCGGGCGAAACAGAACGAGTTCGCCGGCCACGTCATTCACACGGGCCCGCAGCACGGCGTGTTTCTCCTGATGGATCAGCTGATCACGCCGAAAATCGGGACGAACTACGGGCTCGCGCTCCCCGTGAGCAAGCTGGCCCTCGGATCGCCGAAGTACACCGCGGCGATTGTCTTCTCATGGGGATTCATCTTCAGACTGGCGGCGGCCGAAGAGAACAAGAACGAAGCGATGCGTGCGGAGACGGCGCGCCTTCTCGTGCGCACCGTGGCCCACGAGCTCGGACACGCCGTCGGGATTCCGCACCACTCCGATTCGCGCGTCGGATCCGAAGTGAAAATCGGCATCCTCGACATCACCCGTGTGCTGAGCCCGCTGCAGAGCGTGGGCGTCGCGATTGGTTCGCCGGACGCGGAGGCCCTGAGCGGGAGTAGCGGTGCGAGTCCGGTGGACGCGCTGCTCGTCACGCCTGGTGTTGGATGCAAGGAAGGGGATCCGGGGACGGCCTATCGGGCCGGAGTCTTCGCGGGATGCCTCGCGGATTTCATCGACCGCCGCGGCCAGCAGGAGAGCGGCGACGTGTGGTGCCCGATGTGGTACTGGTTCACGGACTGGTTCGAGCTGCCCGGCACGAAGGCGGCGTATCAATGGACGGACGACGTCACCGAGAAGGCGGGCGGCACAGCGAACGCAGGCGGCAGCGCCGGTTCGTCAACAACCTCCAGCCGCTCCATCGATCCGAGGGCCGCTGCGGCGGCTGCGGCCGGCGGCGGAGCCGATACCGGGCCACAGTCGTGGGCCGTCGACGCCTGGGCCGGTCAGGTGATGCGGTGGTCGCTGAAGGTGCCCGGGCCACAGGATCGTCTCGGGAAATTCTGCCGGTCGACCGCCGGCACCGACGAGAACGCGCGGAAGGACTACTGGAATCTGGCCGGCGACGCCGGACGGCAGGAACCCTGCGGCCGGCTGATCGTCGTCAACGACCATCCGGAGAAATGAACGATGACGCCCGCAGGCCGCCGCCTCGCCGCCGCCTTCGCCGCCATCGCGCTGATCCTCGTCGCAAGCTGGATCGCGCGCCGGTCCATCGAATCCGATCGGCGCGCCGGCATGGCGCGCGCCCTGACGGCCGCCGACGCGCCGCCCGGGCCGCAGCCCGCGTTGTCGCTCAACGTCAACGGAAACCGGCGCATCGAGGTGCTGCCGTCGACGCCGCTCCTGTTCGCGGTGTCCCTCACCAACCGGTCGGATCAGGAGGTCACGATCGGGGGACGTCTGGGCTCGTGGGCGTCGCGGGTACGGCTGACACAGGCTGAAACGGGCGCGGCGCTTTCGTGGAGCGTCGCGCCGCTGGGACGGCCCGAGACGATCGTCATCACCGCGAATGGCGGCGGCGCGCCCGGAATCGACGTCGAGACCAGCGGCGCCGCGGTGGTCCGAAGCGGACGAGTGAGCCGCATGATTCTCGCCGCCTCGCCGGAAGCGATGGCGGGGGCACGACCAGGCACTTACGTGATGCGCGCCGAACTGGAGCAGGGTGGCTTGATGCCGTGGGGCTGGCGCGGACATCTCGTCTCCGCGCCGGTGACGATCGTCGTGCGCGAGGCGGACCGGACATCGAACCGGGAAGCGCTGGAGGGCGCGCGCTCGGCGATGTCCACGCACTACTTCCTGGCGGCCGATCGTCCGGAAGATGCGCGACGCGCGGCGCTCGACTGGTCGCAGCGCGATCCGAAGAATCCTGTTCCGTTGATGCTGCTCGGCGACGCCGTCGCCGCGCTCGGCCGCCCACGTGCGGCGCTCACGATCTATCGCGCCGCGCTGAAAGTGTCGCCGCGCTCCTACGAGCCGCCGGCGCTGCTCTACGATCGGATCGTCAAGCTGTCGGCGCGGAAGTGAATGCGCGAATGCTGAATTGTCGCGTCAGATCGCTCCGGGATCGCCGCGTCGCTCTTTCGGGTCTTCAGGAATTCCCGGCTGCGCGGCGTGAGATGGTACACGCCCGCCACATCCGCAGGTCTCGACTCGCGGACGAGCACCGCGAGTACTCACTCGGATGTACAATAATGGTCCTTCCGTATGAAAGTCGTGCTGTCGATTATTGCGGACGTCTTCGCCAGGCATCGCCGCCGCAAGGTCACTAACCAGTTGAACGTCGTCTACGACATCGAAGAG
>QHWR01000236.1:0-11416 GCA_003223835.1 Acidobacteriota bacterium
CAGATCGCCGACGAAATCCTGCGCGAATGCCTGCATCGGTACGGGCCCGATCGGCGCCGGCGGAGGGCCGCCCGCTCCAGGCGCGCCCGCGCCGCGGCCGGGGCCGGGCGTGACGTTGCCTGCCGCGGCGATGCCCGGCGACATGCCCGAGGGTCCGAGGCCGAGGCTCCCGCCGCCGCGCACGAGCGGCATCACCACGATCATCGGACGCGCCTTCTTCTCGGCGATCAGATTGTCCATGATCACGTGCGCTCGACCCGTCATCGACCAGCCAGGATCGAGATCGCCGCCGCCGTGGAGCAGATACAGAACCGGATACTTCGTCGTGGTCCGGTTGTAGTCGGGCGGCGTGTAGACGTACGCCTGGCGCGTCGCGCCGGTTGCTTTCGATTCGTACGTGACGATCTGCAGCAGTCCGTGCGGCACCGGCTTCGAGTCGTAGTACTGCAGGCCGTCGCCGGGCACTTCGACCTGCGTCGTGAGGCCGGTGCCGGCCACGAGCTTCAGCCGTCCCGATCTGTTCCGCTACATCATCATCATGAGCGCGGGTGGACAGAACCTCGAGCAGGCTTATCCGAAGTTCTTCGAGCACTCCGCGGCGGCGGCGAAGCAGATGAAGCTGATCTGGCTCGCGGCCGGGGACGGAGACTTCGCGCTGAACGGCACCAGGGGGATCGACGAAACTCTGACGAAGAACGGCATCAAGCACAGCTTCAAGGTCACCCCGGGACGGCACGAGTGGCGGCTCTGGCGGCCGCACTTATACGAGTTCGCGCAGTTGTTGTTCCAGGATCAATCCACACGCGGGACACGCGGATCGGCGCGGAACGCAGATGACGTCGACCAGGGCCATCGTCGCCGGCGCCGTCCTGTTTGGCGCGGCCCTGCGCGCGCATGCGTTCGGTGCGCAGCAGCCGCCCGCGTCGCAGAATCCTTCGAGTCAGGCGGCGCCCGCCCCGGCGGCGCCCGGTCGTGGAGGACGCGGCAATCCGGCAGCGTCGCTCTACACGGAAATCTGCGCCGGCTGCCACGGCGCCGATCTCTCGGGCGGCCGCGCGCCGAGTCTCTTCGACGATCAATGGCTGCACGGCGGTGACGACGCCAGCATCGAGAGGAACATCAGGGAAGGATTTCCCGCGGCTGGGATGGTTCCCTTCAAGGACGCCCTCACGGAGCCGCAGACCTGGCAGCTCGTCGCCTACATCCGCACGCAGGCGGTGAACCTCAAGGGACGTCCGCAGTACGTGGCGGATCCCGCCGATCAAATCATCAAGTCCGAGAAGGAGACGTTCAGGATCGAGGTCGTCGCGAAGAGCCTCGAAACGCCGTGGGGCCTCGCCTTCCTGCCCGACGGTCGACTGCTGATCACGGAACGCCCCGGCCGCCTGCGGATTGTCGAAAACGGCAAGCTGTTGCCGGACGGCGTGAAGGGGCTTCCGAACGTGTGGGAGAAGCAGGACGGCGGCATGTTCGACGTCGAGGTCCATCCGCAGTACGCGCAGAACGGATGGATCTACTTGTCGTACTCGGAGGTTCTGCCCGGCTACACGCCGCCTCCAGCGCCGGCGGCGGACGCCGCGGCGACGGCTCCTCCCGCGCCGCAGGCCCCGGGTGGACGCGGCCGCGGCGGTCCACCCGATCCTCCGACGATGACCGTCATCGCGCGCGGCAAGATCCAGAACAACGCGTGGGTGGATCACCAGATCCTGTTTCGCGCCGCCGCCGAGATCTACAGCCCGACCAATTTTCACTACGGGTCGAGGTTCATCTTCGACAAACAAGGGCATCTGTTCTTCACGATCGGCGAGAAGGGCCGGATGCTCGACGCGCAGGATCTCTCGAAGCCGACCGGAAAGATCCATCGCGTGAACGACGATGGGACCGTGCCGAAGGACAATCCGTTCGTGGATCGCGCCGGCGCCGTTGCGTCGATCTGGAGCTACGGTCATCGCAACCCGCAGGGACTCGCGTGGGATCCGGCGAGCGGCAAACTGTGGGAATCGGAGCACGGCCCGCAGGGGGGCGACGAGATCAACATCATCGAGCCCGGACGCAATTACGGGTGGGGCGTGATTACGAGCGGCATCCAGCCCGGGATCACGAAGCGCGCGCAGGAGGGGATGGAGCAGCCGGTCGTGTACTACACGCCGGCGATCTCGCCGAGCGGCATCGCCTTCTACACCGGCGATCGATATCCCGGATGGAAGAACAACCTGTTCGTGAGCGGCCTCGGCGGGCAGCAGCTCAGGCGTCTCGAGATTTCAGGCGACACCGTGACGCATCAGGAAATCGTCTTCAATCAGTTCGGCCGCGTGCACGACGTCATCGTGGGACCCGACGGGTACCTCTACATGACGCTGCAGCTGCCGGGTCAGTTTCTGTCCCAATCCACGCCGGGCATGGTGGTGCGGTTGATTCCGCACACGCCGTAGTCCTGACGCTGTAGCTACTTCGCCGCCCGCGTCGTCGTCCCCTTCGCGCTCGGGGCGTCGTCTGCCTGAAGATCGCCCAGCGCGTACTGAACGCCGGCGAGGACGTGCTCGAGCATGGGCCTGATCGCGTACACCCGCTCGCTGTGCCCGTGCGCTTCGACGAACACGCGTCCCTTGCCGTCGCGTCGGATCCAACTGAGCGCGTAGTCGCCGTCGGTCCGCTTGCTGGCCGCCGGCTCCTTGGCTTTGTCTTCCTCGCTCATCTTCGAGTAGTCGACGCTCGTCAGGACGTGTACGTTCTGGCGCGAGAACGACTCCATCGGATACGTGTAGGTCTCGTCGCGAATCTCGAACGGCTGGCCGTGGAACGGCGCCGTCAGCGGGCTCTTCGGATCGTCGATCTTGACGACGATCATTGAACCACGCGCCGATCATCTTGTTGTACTCCGGCCAGAGTCCGGCGTTGACCGCCTGTCCGCCGCCAGCAGCCGCCGGCACGGCGAACAGCGTCATGAAGCGCGCCGCGAAATCCTGCTGGCTGACCTTGCCGGTCTTCTCCGGGTCCAGCTTGTCGAACCATGCGTCCGAGAGGGCCGCCATCTCAGCGCGGCTGATCCTCTGGTCGTGATTGGTGTCCCCCTGCGCGACGATCTGCAGCGCGAGCGTGCTCCCCGCTCCGCCGCGGCCGGGACCTCCCCCGCGACCCGTGTTCGCCGGATTCCCATGATACGAATCGATCGCCGCATGGATCGCGGCGAGTCCCTTGCCGCCTCGGACGAACTCCAGCAGCGCCTTCCGGCGCGCCGCGGTCACGGCCGCATCGTTCGGGTCGTCGAGATAAGTGCCGGTCGTGTTGTCGAGGAAGATCGCGTCGTACGGTTCGAGGGTGTCGGCCGTGATGACGGCGGGATCGTACGAAACGGTTGCCGTCCATGCGCCGGTCTTCTTCCCCATCTCTTCCATCATCCGCGCGGCGAGCGGGATGGACGAATGCACGAAGCCGCTCGCCTTCGCCAGCACGAGCACCCTGCGCGGCTGCTTCGGCTTCGCGGGCGCCTTGTCGGGGAGCGCGGCCATCATCTTGTCCACGTCCGCCGGACACGGCACCTGCGGCTGCGCGCTGCGTCCGCCGCACGGATCGCTCCCGGCCGCGAGCGCCGAGGCCACCGGCTGCGGCATGGCGGCCGACAGGGCGGCGGCGATCTGGTCCTGCGACGCGCCGGTCCCGGCACGGTCGGCCGCCATGTACCACTTGTCGAACATCGTCTTCAGCTCGTCGCGAGTCAGTGAGGCATCGCCGTTCGTATCCAGCGCGGTGAACAGCGAACCGGCGATCCCGCCACCTCCGCCACGGCCCGCTCCGCGCCCCTGCCCGGCGCCGGGCGGCTGCTGCCCGCCGAGACGTCCCATGCTGCCCGCGATCACTGCGGCCGCGCATATCGCCAGCGTCACTCGACCACCTGAGCGCGTCCCTGTCATACGTCCTCCTCAGAATGCGAAGCGGGCCGCCACCTGCACCTGCCGCGGCGGAAACGCCGCGAGACTCTGCCCGAACGTCACGTGATCGACGAAGCTGTCGGGCAGCTGGTCGTTCCGTCGATTGAGCAGATTGAACGCCTCCGCGCGCAGCTGCACGGATCGGTGCGCGCCGATCGGAACACGACGGGCGATCATGGCGTCGATCGTGACGTAGCCCGGCCCGGTGAGGCTATCGCGGCCGGCGTTGCCGAACGAATACCGCGGCGCGATCGCGAAGGTTCGTCCTTCGTAGGTCACGGCGCCGCTGACGGGCGCCCCGGCGGGCACGACGTTCGGGCGATCGTAGGCGAACGTGCCCCCGCCGACGTTTCCGGTGTTGCTGTTGTCGAAGCTCACACGCGGCGTAAACGGGCGGCCGGTCTGGGCCGTAAAGATGCCGCTCACCTGCCAGCCGCGCAGCCAGCGCGCCCGCGACGTCGCAGGCACTTCGTAGGTTCCGGACGCGACGACGCGATGGCGCACGTCGAAATCGGACGGTCCCCACTCCGCGGCGAGGTCCCGGCTGTTCTGCGGCGTATTGTCGTCGCCGTCGGTCGAGAGGAAGGCGGAGGCATCGTCCACAGAGTTCGACAGCGTATACGCCGTCCGGAACGAACCGTGACTCGTGGGGCGCCCGGACGCGCTGATTTGCAGCGCGTGGTAGCGCGACGTCGCCGCGGACTCGACCAGCAGGATGTCCGCAAGTCCCGGGACGGGACGTCGCGCATCGAGCAGGCCCGGACCGGGAAGCGGCTGATTCAGGTTCCGCTTGCGGACCATGTCGTACCCGTACGACGTCACGTAGCGGACGGCCGTGTTCACGTTCGAGTAGATCCGTTCGAGCCCGATGCTGCCTTCCTGCGAGTACGCCGTCCTGAAGTTCGGATCGAGCGTGTCGACGGTCGGAAGCGGTGATAACCCGCGTCCGGATGAGAACGGCGACTCGAGCCTCAGCGGCTGCGCGGACGGCACGAAGACCTGCAGCGTGAAGTACGGCGGATTGAAATACAGCGCCGAGTTCTCAATCAGGGTTCCGCTGTCATAGAAGACGCCGTAGCCGGCGCGGAGCAGGAGCACTCCCCTGCCGGTCAGGTCCCAGCTCATGCCGACGCGCGGCGCGAAGTTATTGAGGTCCTTGTGCAGGCCGGAACGCGGGATGCCGTTGGTGCCCACCTGCAGCAGCCGGGCGCTCGCGACGTCGAAGATTCGCATGCGGTTGCCCGCGTCGTACGGCGGCGCGTTGAACTCGTAGCGGATCCCCGCATTGATCGTGAGCCTCGCGGCCGCGTGCCAGTCGTCCTGGAGAAACCCGTTGACCGCCCACGTCCGCAGCGCCTGACGGTTGTCGTTCACGGCCAGCAGCGTCACCGTGGGCAGCCCCAGCAGCAGATCCGCGACCGGGCTGCCCGTGAACACGCCCTGAAATGTGGCCTGGCCGCGCGCGAACAGGTGCGTGTAGCCATCGGAACGATACGCGCGGAACTCCCCTCCCGTCTTCAGATGATGACGGCCCTGCTCGAACGTGAGCGCATCCGAGAGGTGGATCGTGCGCGTGCGGCGCGCGACAGGAAGATTGGGATCGTCGCCGAGCGCTTCATAGCCGGGAAGGACGAGCGTCGGATATCCCTGATCGCTGCCGGGCAGCGACGGACCGTCGATTCCGAGCGCCGCGAACTGATTCGTGCCCGCGCTCTGCGGGAAGTTTTCACGTCTCAGCGCATTCATCCCGAATCTGAGTTCGTTCACCATGCGCGGCGACAGCGACTGCGTGAACCACGCGCCGACGTTGTGCCCCTGGTCGAGCACCGACACGCCGAACCCTGGAAGGTTGCGCGCGCGCACGGGAAACGGCAGGGCCCGATCATCGCGGCTGAAGCTGTACCGCACGGTCAGCGGATTGTCGTGCCACAGCCGATAGTCCGTCTTGATCGTCGTCTGCACGGCGTCGCGCGTGGCGACGGGTGATGAGACGAAGTTTGCCTGCGCGCTCTCGCGATTTGGCAGGGGGTACAGATTGACCGCTCGAACGCCGGCCGCGGTGAGGCGCGACTCCGGAATGACGCCTGCCGCGAAGGGCTGTCCCGTCAACGGATCGCGAATCACCGCGGCGCTCCGGCTGAAGTTCCCGTTCCGTTCCAGCGCCGTCGGGACGTGCGCGAGGCGCGTCTCGGTGCTGCGCCCGCGAATCGCTTCGAGGTTCACGAAGTAAAACGCCCGCCGCGTCAGCGGACCGCCGATCGTCCCGCCGAACTGGTGCCGCGGCAGGCCGGGGCGGTCCGTGTCCGGCGGCTCCAGCGGGCTGCGCGCATCGAGCGCGCTATGGCGGAAAAACTCGTACGCCGATCCGCGAAGCCTCTTCGTGCCGGACTTCGTGACGATGTTGAGCTGCGCGCCGACGCTGCGTCCGTATTCGGCATCGTACGTGTTCTGCAGGATCGCGAACTCTTCGATGGCATCGAGGCTCGGATTGATGACGAGCCGATTCAGGTAAAGATCGTTGTTGTCGATGCCGTCGAGCAGGTAATTGTTCGCCGCTTCGCGCGCCCCTGCGCTGTTCACGCCGGTATTGCCCTGCGTCGACAGACGCGAGCCGGGGGCCGCGGGCGACACGCCCGCCGACTGCGTGGCGAATTCGAGCGCCTCGCGCTCGGCGGACGGCAGCGTCAGGAGCGTCTGCGATCCGTAGACGTCGCCAACCGTGCTGTTGCCGGGTCTCAGCGTCGTCGCGTCCGCCGTGACCTCGACCTGCTCGCGGACGTCTCCAGGCGACAGCGTGATCGGCACGATCGCTTTGATCGCCGTCAGCAGGCGGACGTTGTTCAGGACCTCCATCTTGTAGCCCTGACGCGACGCGATCAGCGTGTAGGTGCCGGTCGGCAAACCATCGAGGGCGAACGTCCCATCGCTCGACGTCGTGCCGCGACGCCCGAGCCCGTTGTCCTGATTGAGGATGACAACGGTGCTGTCGGGGATCGCCGCGCCCGTGCTGTCGCGAACCTCGACCAGGAGCGAGGCGGTGGACGACTGCGCCGACGCGGCGCGAGGCGCGGCGATCCAGACGGCTCCCACGATCGACGCAGCATACAGAACATGTGTCCCGAGCACGGCTTCTCCGTAGTCCGAGCTTACCGCGTCCCCGCGCTCGCGCCCGCTTCGTAGAGCTGCAGACGCTGAATGGACCACGGCGGCGCGTCGGCGGCGTTCGCGGTCTGCGTGATGCGGACGAACTTCGCCCGCACCGGCGCGAACGTGATGTCGGTCGCCGCTCCCTGGCCTTTGCCTTCGGCGACCGGCGCGCTCCACGTGGCGCCATCCATCGAGACCTGCACCTGGTAGCCGCGTGGATAGCCCGGCGGCGGAGGCTTCGGCGGCTGGAACCCTGGAGCGCCAGGTCCGGCGCCGCGTCCTCTGCCGCCGGCGATTGCGGTCCGCGTCGGCGCGCCGGGGACGCCCGTCAGGTTCTCGGCCGCGACCGCGTTCGACTCGAACGCAATCTCCGTCAGCGTGACGGGCTGCGGCAACTCGACCTGGAACCACATGCCCGCCTGCTGCGGCTGACCGGACGACCAGGGCTGAATGCTCAGGGCGTTGGCCGCGGTCGCGGTGTTGTGGCTCGCCGTCAGCTTCCATGCGGGATCCTTGACGAGCCGCTTCGGCAGCGAGCTCTCCAGCTCGCTCGTCGTCCAAATCTCCCTGCGTCCCGCCGTCGCGCGGCGCACGCGCGCGACGTGCGCCGGCGCGATCATCGGCGCGCGGTTGCCGAACGCGTTGCGAATGTAGGAGCCGACGGCCGCCAGCCACTCGTCCGAGTTCTGTCCCATCGGCACCATGACTTCCGGGAAGGTCGTCCCGTTCACCGGTCCGGTGACCCCGTGCATCAGCGCCTTGATGACGTAATCATGGTGTCCGAGAACCCGGGGCGACGAGGCCAGCGGAGGGGCCATCGTCGTGCCCGCCGGCGCGCCGGACATCGGCGCGCCGCGGCCGTCGTCTCCGTGGCACGCGAAGCAGACCTGCGAATAGATCTCGCGCCCTTTGTCGAGCGACGACTGCTCCTCCGGCGTGAGCGGCGTGCTGCCGAACGACTCGAGGCCGCCGCGGCCGGCGTTCGCCGGAGGATTGAGGATCGTCGACGCGACGAGCTGCACCCCCGCGGCACGGGTCGCGTCCTTCGCCGCGGCGATCGACGGTTTGCCTTCGTCATCGCTTTGTAGTCCGCCGCGAACGATCGGTCTCCCGCCTTGTAAAGGGTTTCGCTCGCGCGAATCGCCTGAATGCGCAGTTGTGGATCCTTGTCGTTCATCAACTGCCTGACCAGCGCCGCGCCCGCCGAGCCGAGCCCCTCGAGCGTCCAGAGCGCGTGAATGCGCGCGAGCTGATCGCCGGACGCCCGCGCGATCTGCAGCAGCGCCGCCACGACGGAGCGATCCTGTTTCAGAACGAGCAGCTGCTGGGCAGTGTCTCGCCACCACCCATTCGCGTCGCTGAGGTGCGCGACCAGGTGTGCCGGCGTCTCGTCCAGCATCCGCGGCGGCGTGGTGCGTCTCGCCATGCCTTCATAGGTGAGCCGCCAGATACGCCCGTGCCGCACGATCTTGTCCAGCCCGTACTGTTCGATCCGCCGACGCAGGTACGTTCCCGGTCCGGACCACTGCGACTCCTGGATGATGCCCCGGTACATGTCCGTGATGTACATCGTCCCGTCGGGCGCCGTCGTCATGTCCACGGGACGGAACAGCGGATCGATCGAACGGATGAACTCCGACAGCGGATACACGTTCCGAAGCTGCGTGAGCCCATCCTTCTTGACCGGCCGCAGGCGGCGGACGATGCGCGCGACGACTTCGCCGTAGAAGTAGTCGCCGATCATGTCTTTCGGAAGCCGATCGCCGCGGAAGACGTCGTTGCCGGCGGCGCCGGTCGCACGCGCCAGCGAGCCGTCCGGCATGCGCACCACGGTCATGCCGCCCTGCATGTCGGCGATGAGCACCGGCGCGCCCCACGTGATGTTGAGATCGGGCTCGAACTGATCGGGGTACGGGAAGTTGGCGTACTCGATCGGCAGCTGAAAATAGCCGGGCATCCCGCTCGCGCCTGCCTGGAACCAGACCTTGCCGTAGTTGTCCTGGGTGGCGCCCCACTGGCCGCCGTTCGAGCCGGTCGGCTCGCGCAGCACGCCACCCGGCGTCCACCGCAGCCGCACCGAGTTGACCGTGCTGTAGATCCAGTTGTCGAGCGCCCAGAACAGACCGCTCTCCTGATGCTCGACGTTGACCAGCCGGCCCATGCCCGTGGCGAACAGCTCCTTCTTGTCCGCTGTGCCGTCGCCGTCGGTGTCGGTGAATTTCCACACCTCGTCGGCGTTCGATTCCTTCGTGAGGATCGCGTCCTTGCCGAGGGGCATCACGAACCGCGGGAAGACGAGGTGGTCGACGAAGACCGTGTGCGTCTCGTACACGCCATCGTTGTCTCGATCCTCGTGCACCGAAATGCGCCCCACGGGATCGAGCTCGCCGGTCGCGTCGGCGTCCTGCATGTAGCCGCGCAGCTCGAGGACGAACATGCGGCCGTTGCCGTCGAAGGCGATCTGCGCGGGCTCCTGGATATCGGGATCGGCGAGGACCAGATCCATCCTGAAGCCGGGCGGCAGCCAGAATCGCTTCGCCTCTTCGTCCGGCGGCAGCGCGAGCACTGGCGGCTTCTTCGAGAAATCCGGTTCCCACATGACGGGTCCGCGCCCGAACCCGCCGCCGCGGGCTCCCGGATTCTGCTGCGGCGCGGCCGCCGCCCCGCCACGCGCATCCGGCCCGGGCGCACCAGTCTGAGGAGCAGGGGGATTCGTCGGCGTCTGCGCCGGAAGCGCCACGGTGGCGGCCAGCGCTCCGGCGGCGACGGCAAGCATGGGCCGAAGGCGAAAGGGATTCATCATCGGATCGCTCTCGGGCGCCGCCGGATTGTATACCAAACGGCCGACGGAGCCGTGGATCTCCACGTATTCGGCGATGCTGCGGCGTGGATTGTATGCCGAAGCTCTTGCTCCGGGTAGCAATCAGATGTAGGCTGCGCATCGCCACGGCAAGGCTGAAGCCTGCCCGGAGAGGGTATTGCGATGGAAACACGGCGCGATTTCCTGAAGGCGTCCGCGGCTGCCCTTACGGTCGCGGCGACGAGACCCCTGTTCGGCAGCCAGAGCGCGAGCGACAAGGTACGGATGGGGATCATCGGGACGGGCAACCGGGGTGGGCGCGTGTTCGACTCGTTCATGCGCCAGGCCGACTGCCGCTTCGTCGCGGCGGCGGAAGTGAACGAGGCCAAGCTCGATCAGTGGATGACGCCCGCGCGGCAGACGTTCAAGCTGGATGTCGTCGGGGACTATCGGCGCATTCTCGACCGCAGGGACGTCGACGCGGTGCTCATCGCGACGCCCGATCACTGGCACAGTCAGCAGCTGGTCGACGCGATCGCCGCCGGCAAGGACGTCTACGTCGAGAAGCCCGCCTCGAACACCATCCCGCGCATCAACGCGATGCTCGACGCCTACCGGAAGGGGAAGCAGGTCGTGCAGATCGGCACGCACCAGCGCAGCTGGGATCACTTCCAGGAGGCCAAGAAGATCATCGACGCCGGCACGATCGGCAACGTCACGCACGTCGTGATCGTGCAGCCCGGATCGTACGCGCGCCCGCGCGAGGCGGAGGCGCCGGTTCCACCCGGGCTCGACTGGGATGGTTTTCAGGGACCGGCCCCGCGCAAGCCGTTCAAGCCGACGCGGCTCGGATTCCGCGCGTGGTACGACTACGGCGGCGGGCTCGTCGCCGACTGGGGGGCGCATCACGTCGACGTCGCGCACTGGTTCATGAACGCCGACCGCAAAGTCCCCGTCAAGACCGTCGCGAACGGCGCGTTTCTCGCCGTCCCCGATGCGGATCCTGAAATGGTGCCCGACACGTTCTCGATCTCGTGGCAGTACGACAACTTCATCATGACGTTCGCCAACGGCGAGGTGTACATGGCGGACGGCATCGAGAACTGGGGTGTCTTCTTCGTCGGCAACCGCGGATCGCTGCAGGTGAACCGGCAGGGATACGCGGTGCGGCCGGTGATTCCGCACGTCGTCCGGAAGCAGGGTCCGCCGCCGCCGCCGACGGCGGGAGGCGTGACGCTTGGCGCGGGCGGGACCACCATCGCGCCCGGCGCGCCGGCCGGCCCGGGTGGACGCGGGTCCGGCGGCGGACGCGGCGGCCGCGGAAGCGAGCCGCCGATCGAAGCCAGGATGTACGTGAACCCGCGCGGCGGAGTCGAAGAGGACTATCCGCTCGACGTGCACACGCGCAACTTCCTCGACTGCGTCAAGTCGCGGCAGAAGCCGAGCGCCGACATGGAAATCGGCTACTACTCGGCGTTGCCGTGTCTGCTCGCGCTCGAATCGATCAAGCAGGGCAAGCCGCTCGGGTGGGACGCCGGCA
>QHWR01000236.1:11430-11798 GCA_003223835.1 Acidobacteriota bacterium
TACTGTCAGGCCGAGCACTTCTACGATCTGCCGTACCGCGTCAGGCGCACGCTATTGTGCGGCCGCGACGCGGCGTCGCTGGCCGCCATGGCGGATCGATGGGGATGGGAGCACACCGCCACGGACTGGCGCGCGGCGATCGAGCGGTCCGACATCGACGCGGTCGACATCGCGCTGCCGAACTACCTGCATGCTGAGGTGGCCATCGCCGCGGCGCGAGCCGGCAAGATCGTGATGTGCGAAAAGCCGTTGTCGCTGACGCTGGACGAGGCGCGCGCGATGGCCGACGCGGCTCGCGGCGTCGCGACGATGGTCTGGTTCAACTATCGTCGTGTGCCGGCGATTGCCTACGCGGAGCAGCTGATCGC
>QHWR01000237.1:0-923 GCA_003223835.1 Acidobacteriota bacterium
ATGAAAACGGGGCGTCCCGCCGCGCTAAGCCACTTCGCCAGCAGGCCGAGCTGCGTCGTCTTTCCGGAGCCGTCGATGCCCTCCACGACGAACAGTTTTCCGGGGTAGGCGTGCGGCGTGGTGAGGTTGTTCAGCATGTGCCTTCGTTGCGGCGGCGCCGGCGGCGCCGTCGTCTTTGTAATCGCGTCCCGCGACCTCGAAGCGCAGCGGCTTCTCGAGGACGCCTTCGAGCGCGGCGGCGTGGCGCTGCGCGGCCCACAGCTCGAGCTCCGCGTCGCCGGACGAGCGCAGGCGAATCAGGTAGTCGTCGCCGCGGGGGAACACGTCGAGTCCGCCCACGGCCTGCGCGTGACTGCGGTCGAGCCCTTCGGCGAGCCGGACCATCGCCGCGAGCGCCTTGACGGTGCGGCGCTCGGGTCCGCGCAGATCGGCGTAGCCTTCGTGCGATTTCTTCGGCTCCGACTGCCGGTGGTACCGCGCGATCAGCGCGATGATCTCGATCTCGGCCGGGTCGAATCCTCGCAGGTCGCCGTTCTTGATCAAGTAATACGAATGCCGGTGGTGCCGCTCGTAGCTGATGTGGACGCCGACGTCATGGAGCAGCGCGCCGTACTCGAGCCATTCGCGCTCGCGATCGCCCAGCTTGTGGATCCCGCGCGTCTGGTCGAAGATCGCCAGCGCCAGCCGTGCCACCTGCTGCGCGTGCTCGGACCAGTACCCGCACCGCTCGCCAAGTTCGACGATGCTGCGGCGGCGGACGTCGGGGTAGCGCTCGACTTTGCGGATGCGCGCGCTGTTCTGGTGGATGTAGTCCAGCACCAGCCCTTCGCGCAGCGCCAGATCGCAGAGCGTGACGTCTTCGGCGTCGAGGCGCTCCAGGATCGTGTCGAACAGGACGGCGCCCCCGACGATGATGTCGGCGC
>QHWR01000237.1:931-6087 GCA_003223835.1 Acidobacteriota bacterium
AGGTCCAGGCTCGTGAGCCGTTTGCGCAGTTTGTGCAGCGCCTTGGCGGGCACGCGGCGATTCCGCAGCTCCTCGGGACGGTCCCCCGTCTCGGCGCTGAGCGCGAGCGCGCCGAGCGCGAGGATCGTTCCCGACGTGCCGATCGCGCGGGAGAAGCCGCGCGCGCGCACTTGATCGAGGTAGGTGCCGAACTGTTTCTTGAGGTGCTCGAGGAGCCGCCGCTCGTCGTGCTTCGACAGCGGGTCGCTGCGGACGAACCGCTCCGTCAGGCGAATCGAGCCGAGCTTGAAGCTGCGCGCGAGCGTCAGGTGCGTCGCCGTCCCGAGCGTCACCTCGCAGCTTCCGCCGCCGATGTCGATCACGACCGCCGAGCTGCCGCCGATATCCACGCCGTACCCGGCCGCCAGATGGATGAGGCGGGCCTCTTCCGTGCCGGAAATGACGCGCACGCGGATGCCGGTCTGCCGCGCCACCTCGGCAATGAAATCCCCGCCGTTGTCCGCCTCGCGCGTGGCGCTCGTCGCGCTGGCGACAATCTCGTCAACCTTGTGGGAATCGGCGACGCGTTTGAACTTTCCCAGCGCCTGCAGCGCCGAGGTGATCGCGGCCGGTGTGAGGCTCCGGCCGTCGAGCCCGCCGGCGCCGAGCCGCACCATTTCCTTCTCGCGATCGATGACCTCGAAGGACAGGTCCGGACGGACCCGCACCACAATCATATGGATGGAATTGGTGCCGATGTCGATCGCAGCGATGTTCATGAGGACAGGAACGAGGGTCGGGGCGGGCGAAGCTCTTGCCTGTTACATCAGCGTTATATACTGGGTTTTCGGCCCTGACCGGACCGCCATCCTACCATGAACCGTCCAACGACTCTGAGCCGCGTCCTCGACCGTCGAACACGAGCGCTCCTGCGTTATTTGCCGGGGGCCGCCGTGGGGGACGACAAGGCCGTCCATCAATCCCGCGTCGCCTCCAGACGATTGCGCGAGGCGGTGCCGGTGCTCGCCTACGGTCTGCGCGGGACCAGGGCGGGCAAGGCGCGGAAGAAGATTCGCCGGCTGACGCGTGCGCTGGGAACCGTCCGGGAGCTGGACGTCACGATTCATGTGCTCGGCGAGTTGGGGGATCGGCCGGGCACGCCCCGGCCCGCGCTCGGCGACGTCCGCGCCCACGTCCTCGAAGAGCGGGAACGGCGGCGGGCCGTCATGCTGGAGCGGCTCGCGGAGATCGATCCCGCGAAGCTCACGCGACGGTTGGGGACCGTGCGCACCGCCCTGATGCAACCGAATCGGGGTCACGAGTGGCGGAAACTCCTGGGCGGCCGGATCGCGAAGCGCGCGAAGCGGCTGTCGCGCGCCATCAAGGAGGCCGGTCAGATCTACGCGCCCGAGCCGCTGCACCGCGTGCGGATCGCGGCCAAGAAGCTGCGCTACGCGCTCGAGCTCGCGGGGGAGAGCCGCGCGGCGCAGACCACCACGCTCGTCCGCACGCTCAAACGCGCGCAGGACACGCTCGGACGGCTGCACGATCTGCAGGTCCTCCAGCATCACGTGGCCGACGTCGCGGCCGCGCCGCACCCGCCACACGCCGGGCGGGGGGCTCCCGATGCCGGGCTGGGCATCCTGTCGCGCCTGATCGAGGACGACTGCCGGCACCTGCACGCGCGGTACATCGCGATGCTGCCCGCGCTGACGGAGGCGGCCGAGCGTGCGGGACACGACGTCGCCGTGCGGGTCAGCGTCGCGCGGCGGTCGCGCCCGGTGAAGATGGAAGCGCGCGCGGGGCGCGCCGCGGCAAACGGATCGGTGCGCCGGCGCGCGGCCGGAGGCCGCCGCTGATGGCGATGCTGGAGCTGTACTTGATTCGCCACGGCGTCGCGGCGGAACGTGGCGAGGACTGGCCCGACGACTCGAAGCGGCCCCTGACCAGCGACGGCATCGCGAAGCTGCGCAAGGAGGCGCGCGGGCTCGCGGCGCTCGACGTCGCGATCGAGCAGATCGTCTGCAGTCCGCTCGTGCGCACGCGTCAGACGGCGGACGTCATCGCCGAAACGCTGAAGTCGAAACCGGGCGTCGTGACGAGCGACGCGCTCGCGCCCGCCGGCACGCCTGCCGCCGTCATCCAGGAGCTGTCGAAATACGTGCGCAAGGGCAGCGTGGCGCTCGTCGGCCACGAGCCGAATCTCGGCGAGCTGGCCGCGCACCTGATCGGCGCCCGTCACGCCATCGAGTTCAAGAAGGGCGCGGTGTGCCGGATCGACTTCGAGGTGCTGCCGCCGAAAGGGTCCGGTCAGCTGCGCTGGTTCGTCACGCCGAAGATGCTCCGTGGGCTCGGATAAGACCGCTCATCCCCTCAACTCCGACAGCACCTGCCGCCCGGCGCGCCGCGCCGCCTGCGTTTCGTACCAGTGCCCGCCCAACCCGCGATCGCCGATCCGTTCGTAGAGCCGCGCCATCGTGGCCGCGTCGCGCACGTCGGGCGCGCGCGCCACTTCGACGGCGTGCTGGAGTTCGTGCGCCATCAGCGCGATGGCATCGCGCGGCGACAGGCCGTCGAGGCGCACCTGGATGCGCAGGTAGCGCTGGTCGTTCGACGTCGGCAGGAGGAACAGCCGTCCGGAAAGGCCCGTCGGCAGGTCGCGTGCCTCCTGGACGTAGACGATGACGTCGCTCGACGTAATCTCGGTCACGAGCGAGGCGAAGGTGCGTGAATGCGAGACGCCCTGCGCCATCAGCCAGTGCACGCGCCGATCGAGCGTACGAACGTGACGGTCCGGCGCCTCGAGCGCGGCGGCGGCAGAGAGCGGCGCAACACGCGCGACGTTCAGCGTCCCGCAGAGCGCAATCGTGACGAACGACAGCATGGGCCCTCCGTTCGGCACGCACGGGGACCGGGCGCTCGCGCCTCCTCCTCACACTCGCGATTGGTGGGTTAGACGTGAGCGCGCGCTGTCGCGTTTGTTTCTGTGCGGTTGTGGCACGAACGGACGGTGTGCGGGGATGGATGGCGGATGGCGGCACCATCCACCATCCTCAATCAGGAATGCCCGCGCGCACGACCGCGCCTTTGGGCACGACGATGATGCCGTCGCGGATGTAGTAGCCGTCGCCGTCCGCGGTCGTGATCCCCGAGGAGTTGACGAGCGTCACGCCGTCGGCGATGTGCGCGTTCTTGTCCACGATGACGCGATCGAGGATGACGTCGCGGCCGATCCCGAGGCGGACGCCGGACTCGCCGCCGCCCTCCTCCTGGTAGTAATCCGCGCCGAGCAGCACCGATCGCGTGATCTTCGCGCCCGGCCCGGCATACGTGCGGATGCCCACGACCGATTCCACGATCTCGCAGTGATCGAGGTAGCAGCCTTCGGCGACGATCGCGCTGTCGATCCGGCTGTCGTACGTGCGCGTCGCGGGCAGAAAGCGCGGGTGCGTGTAGATAGGACGGTGCGGATGAAAGAAGGTGAACGGCGACCCGCGTCGTGTCAGTTGGATGTTCGCGTCGTAGAACGCGTCGATCGTGCCGACGTCGGCCCAGTAGCCGCGGAACAGAAAGGCCTGCACGTTCGACGAGCCGAGCGCCGCGGGGATGATCTCCTTCCCGAAGTCGATGCCGGGGCGCTCGAGCGTTTCGAGCAGCACGTCGCGCGAGAAAATGTAGATCCCCATCGACGCGACGAACGGCTTCTCGGCCGTCAGGCCGCTCGCCGCCGGACCGTGCGGCGCGCTGCTCTTCAGTTCCGCGAGCCGCGCCGCGTGCGGTTTCTCCTCGAAGCCACTGAGGTGCCCGCGTTCATCGAAGCGGAAAATCCCCATCTCCGTCGCGTCGGCCGGCGTGACCGGCTGCGCCGCAATCGTGACGTCGGCGCCCGTCTCGATGTGCGCGTCGATGAGCTCGCAGAAATCCATGCGATACAGATGATCGCCCGCGAGGATCAGATAGTGGTCCGCGTCGTATCCGCGGAAATGCCGCGCGGCCTGGCGCACGGCGTCGGCCGTGCCTTGAAACCAGTCGGCGCTGTCGGGCGTCTGTTCGGCGGCGAGGACCTCCACGAATCCTTCAGAGAACAAATCGAGCCGGTAGGTCTGCGCGATGTGTCGGTTGAGCGACGCGGAGTTGAACTGCGTCAGCACGAAAATGCGCTTGAGCCCCGCATGGAGGCAGTTGCTGATCGGGATATCGATCAGCCGATATTTGCCGCCAATCGGCACGGCCGGCTTCGAACGCATGTGCGTGAGCGGAAACAGCCGCGTGCCGCGTCCGCCGCCGAGGATGAGCGTGAGAACATCCGTCATGAGGCCATATAGGCGAGCAAGATGGGTACCGGCGGGGTCGTTGGCGCGGGATTCCGTCGAACGCCCCACCTGGACGGGCAGTTGTTTACGCAGTGTTTACATTCGCTGCCGTCGGCGATCGGATACAAGGGTCCTGACTACGCGATCATTCTACGGGGCTGACCATGTTTTCAAAGGAACTGTACCGGCAGGGGCACACCCAGCGGTTTACGATCCAGGCGAAGGGGACCGATGGCTGGGAAGTGCGCGAGGAGCGCGACTCCCAGGTGCTGCGCCGCGTGTGCTACACGGACTGGCATCGCGTCGAGCGCGCGCTGTTCGCCTTCACGCTGCGCGTCAGCGAGCTGGAATCGCGCGGGTGGGAAGAAGCGCGGGCCGGCTGCTGAGTCACTCGACGAACCGGTAGCCCAGCCCGACGACGGTTTCGATCTGCGCGCCGGCGGCGGGGCCGAGTTTCGATCGCAGCCGGCCGACGTGCACGTCCACCGAGCGTGTTTCCACGAACCGATCGTAGCCCCACACGTGTTCCAGCAGCCGCTCCCGCGAGAGCACGCGGTTGCGATGTTCCACGAGGCAGCGGAGCAGGTCGAACTCGCGCCGCGTGAGCCGGACCGGGACGCCGTCGGCCTCCACCGACACCGCCTCGAAATCCGCGGCCAGATGCGCGCCGCGGTACATCGTCAGCTGCGCGACCGCGTCGCCGGTGCGGCGCCGCAGCACGGCGCGGACGCGCGCGCTCAGTTCCTCGAGGCTGAACGGCTTCGTCACGTAGTCGTCGGCGCCCATGTCCAGACCGGCGACGCGATCGGATTCCGACGTGCGCGCCGTCAGCATGATCACCGCAATGCGCGCCGTCGCCGGACG
>QHWR01000238.1 GCA_003223835.1 Acidobacteriota bacterium
CTGGCGCTCGCGACTGACTACGACGGGACGATCGCGGACCGCGGCCGCGTCGACGACCGGACGCTCGAGGCGCTCCAACGCGGCAGCGACGCGGGGCTGAGGCTGGTGCTCGTCACGGGACGGCGGCTGGACGACCTCCTCGAGGTTTTCCCGGACGCCGGCGTCTTCGACCGTATCGTCGCCGAAAACGGCGCGCTGCTTCACGATCCCTCGACCTCCACGTCGCGCCTTCTCGCCGCGCCTCCGCCGCCGCACTTTTTGCGCGCGCTCGACGAGCGCCGGGTGCCGGTTGCCGTCGGACGATCGATCGTCGCAACGTCGGTGCCGCACGATGTCGCGCTGCTGTCGGCAATTCGCGAGCTCGGGATCGACTGGCACGTCATCTTCAACAAAGGCTCCGCGATGGCGCTGCCCTCGGGGGTGACGAAGGCGACGGGGCTCGTTGCCGCGCTCGCCGAGCTGCAGGTGCCGCCCGAGCGGACCGTCGGCGTCGGCGATGCCGAGAACGATCGCGCATTCATGCAGATGTGCGGCCTCAGGGTCGCCGTCTCGAACGCGCTGCCGGCTGTGAAGGCTGATGCGCACGTCGTCACCGCAGGAGCATGCGGCGACGGCGTCCGTGAGTTGATGATCCGAATCCTGTCCGAGGCGACCGCAGATTCAATGTGATCCGTCGTCTTCGATCGTCGAGGCCGCATTCTGACAAACCGTGCCGAACGCCAGGCCGCGGCCGCGCAGGATCGGAATCAGGCGCGCTGTCGCCTCGACGGTCTGGCGCTGGTCCTCGAAGGGCGCCGACTCGTCGCCGTCGTGCATCACCATGATGTCGCCGGCCCTGGCCCGTCCGGACAGCCGTTTCACGATGCTGTCCGCCGTCCGTCGGTGGAACCAGTTCCAATCCCACAGCATCCAGCCCCAGCCGATCAGCTTATGGTCGATGCGCCGAAGCGCGATGTACATCTCGCCGTTGCGCCAGCCCGCGTGCGGACGAAACGCGCGGCAAGGCCGCTCGCCGGCCATCGCCTCAATTCGATCCGCGGCGGCGGTGAGCGTCGACGCGAGCTGGTCGGCGCTGAGCAGCATGTAGCGGCGTGAGTGCGAGTGGAGCGCCACCGCATGCCCTTCCGCGAACATGCGCCGGACGATGGGCGCGGTCTCGCGCGTGATGTGGCGATCGATCAAGAAGAAGGTGGCGCGCACGCGTTCGCGCGCGAGCACGTCGAGCAGATCCGGCGTCGTCGACGGGTTGGGTCCGTCGTCGAACGTCAGATACACGGTCGGCGGCGCCGTGCGCGGCATGTGCCACACGGCGCGGTCCCCCGCCATCTTGTCGAGGAGGAACGGGCGTGGCGCCGTGTGGGCCAGCACGAGCACGCCGATGCCGAAGACCGCAACAATCCACATGCTAGAGAATCCCGTGCAGCTTCAGCAGCACGACCAGGATCGCCAGCAGATAACTGGCCGACAGGCCGCCGACCAGTGCCGGCTCGAGCACGCGCGCCGCAAAGCCGGCCCGCGTTCTCCGGCGTTCCGCCCGATGCCGGCGCTGGAGGAGCGTGGCGTGGCAGCGCGCGCGAAGACGATCGAGCCGCGCGGCGTCCGGCTCCAGGACGCGCAGGCACCCCAGCCTGCGCAGCAGCTCCTCGTCTGCTTCGTGCATCGTCATGTCTCGATCTCGCGAAGTCCCGTCAGCCTGGGCGCGGCGACCTCGTCCAGTCGTCGCGCCAGCCGTGCGCGCGCACGGCTCACCCGCTGCCGCATCGCTTCCGGAGAAATACCGCATACCTCGCACGCTTCCATGATGCTCAGCCCCTGGACGCCGACGAGCAGCAGCGCTTCGCGATACAGGACGGGAAGCGCGGCGAGCGCGGCCTCGATGCGCCGCTCGCTTTCGGTCGCCGCGGTCGACTCGAAGGGCGACGGCTGCGGCGAGCCGCAGGGCCACAGTCCGATCAGGCCAGCCACGTGCGAGTCTTCCACCAGTCGCGACCGGCAGTAGCTGGCGTAGAGATTTCGCGCGACGGTGAACAGCCACGGACCCAGACGCGTGTCCTCACGGAGTGCCGGCGCGCGTGCGACGAACCGGAGCCACGTTTCCTCGAGGAGATCCTCCGCGACATCCCGTCGCCGGGAGAGCCGGACGAGGAAATTGAACAGGGGCGTGTTGAAGCGCTCGACGACGGCATCGAACGCCGCCTCGTCCCCCGCCCGCACACGGGCCACCAGCGCCAGCTCGCAGTCCCGGTCCATACAGATCAAAACGCGCACCGGCCCGAATCGTGACGGCTGTCACGCCTTGCGGACATCAGCGTTATACCG
The DNA here is from genome assembly GCA_003223835.1 of Acidobacteriota bacterium. Lineage (GTDB taxonomy): Bacteria > Acidobacteriota > Vicinamibacteria > Vicinamibacterales > 2-12-FULL-66-21 > Gp6-AA38. The sequence continues at coordinate 2,320 of QHWR01000238.1, forward strand.
GATCAGCGGAAGGAGTCGGAGCATGGCATTCTTCGGGATCCTCAGACAGGCCGGCATCGTGGCGTTGCTCAGCTTGATCATCGCCCTCCTGCCCCTCGCCGCCGGCATCGCCTACGCGGTCCGTCCGACGGAAGCCCGGCTCGCCGTGATGCGGCCGATCTCCCTTGCCGGCATGTTCGCAGGCGTGGCCGGCTTCCTGGCCGGCGTGATCAACGTTCTTCGCGCGATGTGGACCTCCGACACACCGGTCCCATCCGGACTCCTCGCCGCCGGCCTCGCCGAATCGATCGTGCCGCTCTTCGTCGCGTCCGGGTGCCTCACGGTCGCGTGGCTCTGTGTGGCGTTCGGCCTCCGCCGGCACGCGTGAGCGCGCGCTTCAGCGGCGTCGCGAGGTTCCCTTTCAGTCGCACCGTGAACGAATCCAGCGACAGCCACGTGGCAAGCGAGCGGAGTTCTTTGGCCAGCGCGTCAGCAACCGCGCGGGCGTCGAGCCCGCGCTCGACGTAGGCCGCGTGCAGGATCAGCGTTGACGTCTTCCTGTCCGCTTTGAGATCGACGCGCGCCGCAAACCGGTCCCCCAGCAGGAACGGCAATACGTAGTACCCGTAGATCCGCTTCGGGCCGGGCACATAGATCTCAATCTGATAGTCGAAGTCGAAGACCGCCTTCGTCCACTTCCGCTCCCACAGGACCGGATCGAACGGCGACACGATTGCGCGGGCGTCGATCGACCGCGGGATGCTGAGGCCCGCGACGACGAAGGCGGGCTGCTTCCAGCCTTCGACACGCACCCGCTCGAGGCGCCCGTCCTCGACGAGCTCGTCGAAGAGCACGCCGGTCTTCGCGGGCGCGCGCCGTCCATCGACCGACAACCGATCCCACCACGCGTCGATCTGAAAGTACTGCGCGATGTCTTTCGCCGTCCCGACACCCATGGCGCGAGCGGCGCGGAGGATCAGCGCCTTCTTCTCGTCGGACGGCGCTACGGCGCCAGCCCGGAGCACGGCGTCCGGGAACACTCGCTCGGGAATGTCGTACAAGCGCTCGAAGTTCCGGCGGCCCGCGACCGCGACGCGTCCCTGGCGAAACAGCAGCTCGATCGCCCGCTTGCCCTCGGACCAGCCCCACCACGGGCCCGTGCTCTTGCCGCCGATCGACAGCTCGCCGGCGGAGATCGGTCCGCGCTCGGCCACTTCCCGGTAGACGGCCTCCATGAAGTCTTTCTGCTTCCTGCTGACGCCGGCCCACGCGACACACTGGTTCTCCATGCGCCACCGCATCAACGGATACAGATCGATGGGCAGAAAGCAGGCGGCGTGGCCCCAGTATTCGAACAGCTCCCGCCGTGCGTGAACCATGTCGTCGAGTGCGGACATCGGATACGGCCCGTAGCGCGAGAACGTCGGCAGATAGTGCGCGCGGGCGAGGACGTTCACCGAATCGATCTGGATCGCGCTCAGCCGGGCCGCCGTCGCGCGCACGTGCGCCGGACCGGCACGCACGGGCCTTTTCACGCCGAACCCGAGCGAGCTGAGTGCGACGCGGCGGGCGTCGGCCGAGGAGAGATCGACGTGGTCAGCCATGTGCCGAAAGGACGGAATGGCTGCCGGATCGCTCCTTCAGTTCGAACCCGTGTGTTGCAGCCATGTGCCCTGATGCCAGTACCAAACGATCGATGCTTTCTCCACGAATATGTCATTGATGCCGGCGTGTGTCACCGGCGGCACATGACCCGCGGTCGCCGTTGAGCCGCGCGAACGGCTCGCGATCGGCCGGCACCCACTGGCGCAGCCGGAGCCGATCGGTCGCTACCAGGATTTCCACGATGGCCTCTGCCGCGATCCCACGCCCCGGCCGCATCTATTTCACTCGTGCCCGCGCCTTCCGCCGCTCGGCCCAGTAGCGCTTCATGCGCGCGGAGATCGCCTTGCGGGCTGCCGCCGACACGCGGCGCGTGCGATCCGTCGCTTCGGCGAGGGAACGCCGCACGGCGCGCCGCTTTCGGGCAAGCGCCAGCTCGGGGAACGTTCGCTCGATCGCAATGATTTCGGCGCGCAGGCGCCTGAGTGCCTCCTCCGCTCCGGTTCGCGCGAGCTCGCGGATCCGTGCAGCACTCAGGCGGTTCGTCGCTTCGCGGGTCATTCATCGCTCCTTAAAATGGTGACGTTGTGAACCTGACACCGGTACGTTCAAGTTTTCATCGCACGACGACGACGACTCGGACGACGCGTCTTCGAACGTCGCCCGTGACGCCCTTCCCGCGGCTGGGTCTCGGTGCCGGAAGGCCTGGGCATCGGAACAACCTCAATCGACCGAAGCTCGGTACGGCTGGTGGACTGCTCTGCGCCCGCTGGGTTCAGGGTGGCCACTGCGTGATCACCCTAGGTCGGCCAGGGCGTGAGCACCTTCACCTCCTTCTTCCCGGGTTCCCAACCGACGATAACCCCGAGGATCCCGCCTTGACGATAGCCTGGATTCGCGGCATCGATGACACCGGTTTTGGATGACGGCTCGCGAAACCACGACACGAACACTTGAACGCCGGCAAGGATCGGACGCCCAGCGTTGCTAGCCGCCACCGTCAGTGTCTTGATCTGACAGTTCGATCGGCCGGACCCGGCGCGCGACGTACTCGAAGCTCTCCTGGTCGAACCGCATGTATCTCTCAGCCAGACGAATAACGAGCGTGCGACGATGTTCGCGATCGGAAGTATTTTCCTGAACGACATGTTCGAATTGATGACGTGTCAGCCCGGCGTTGTCAACAGCGCATCCTGCGGAGGCGAACTCGGTCCGGCCTATTACGTACATTCAGGGACGCTCTTCGTACCAGTCCTCGTGCAGCGACCAGCCGTGGCAGCGCAGGCACGACGTCCACTTCCATTGGTGATCGCACCCCGGACACAGGCCCCGGGTCGTGAACGTGTTCCAGTACGTCAAA
>QHWR01000244.1:0-1218 GCA_003223835.1 Acidobacteriota bacterium
CGTCGCCGCCGGCGAGGCGCGGCTCGACGTCATGACGCACGTGCACCACGATCCGTCCTGCGGCGCGCTGCAGTGGTATCAGCCGCTCGCGAAAACGAGCGATCCGGCGATGGGGATCACCGTCGATCAGTCGTGGACGGGATCGTCGCTCGGCACGCAGTGGGCGCAGAGCGACCGCCGGTCGTCGTTCTTCGGCACGTTCGCGATCAAATAAGATCACGCGATCAAATAAGATCGACGGAGAGGGCGGAGGGCACGGGACAGCATCATCACGGGGGCATGGAGACGCGGAGATACACGACAAGAAGCCCGTGCAACTCCGCGCCCCCGAGCCTCCGTGACGATCCAGTCCCGTGCCCTCCGCCCTTTCCGTGCCTATCTCCGTCACATCCAGTCTCATGCTGCTGCTGATCGCACTCGTTCTCGCGCAGACGCCCGCCGCACTGTCCGGCACGAAACATAGCGACCCCGTTCCCGCGCAGCTGTCGCCCGCGGTCGCGCAGGCGCTCGCGCCCGGGGGCGTGCGCGCGGCGCTCGTCGACAATTCCCTGACGTTCTGGTGGGTCAAGGCGCTCGCGTTGACGGGGAGCGGTTCGTCGGCGGTGTGGGCCGACGTCGCGGAAGGGACGCTCGTGGGCGCCGTCAAGATCGACCGCGACATCCGGGACATTCGCGGCAAGAACGTGAAGGCGGGCGTCTACACGCTGCGTTACGGAATCCAGCCGGCGAACGGCGATCACCTCGGCGTTTTTGCCCCGCGGCGGCAGACACCGACGCCGCGGCGCGCGGGCACGACGGGACGATCGATCTCTCCAAGCAGACGATCGGCGGCTCTCATCCGGCGGTCTGGAGCATCGATCCGCCGTCGGCGAGCGACGCGCCGCTTGCCGTGCACACCACCGAGCTCGGTCACAAGGCGCTCGTCGTCGAGGTTCCGGTCTCCCGCGGCGATCGCGCCGCCGGCTCGCTGCGGTTCGGCATCGTCCTCATCGGCAGAATCGAGGCCTGAGCGGATGGATCTGACGGGCCGCGCCGCGCTCGTCACGGGCGCGAAGCGGATCGGCGCGGAGGTCGCCCGCGAGCTGGCGCGGCGCGGCATGGACGTCGCGCTTTCCTACAATCGCTCGCGCGCCGAGGCGGAAGCGGCCGCGGCGGACGTGACGGCGCTCGGCCGCCGCGCCCAGGTCGTCTCCGCGAACCTGGCGGACCCGGACGGCT
>QHWR01000244.1:1321-6559 GCA_003223835.1 Acidobacteriota bacterium
CTGGTCCGCCGTCCTCGACGTCGATTTGCGCGCGGCGTTTCTCTGCTCGCGCGCCGCCGTCCCGCACCTCCGGCGCTCCGGCGGCGGACGCATCATCAACTTCTCCGATTGGGTCGCCGCCAGCGGCCGGCCGCGCTACACCGGCTACGTGCCGTATTACGTGGCCAAGAAGGGCGTGATGGGGCTGACCGAGGCGCTCGCGCTGGAGCTCGCGAAGGACAACATCCTCGTCAACGCGATCGCCCCGGGGCCGATCCTCGCTCCACCGGGGACGACCGACGAAGAATCGCGCGCGGTGGAAGCGGCCACGCCCCTCGGCCGATGGGGCGGCGAAGGGGCGATCGTCCGCGCCGTGCTGTTCCTGATCGAGACGGACTTCGTGACGGGTGAGACGATTCGCGTTGACGGCGGCCGCCACGTCCGCTGATCCGAACGAGAGGGGGCTGCCGATTTCACCACAGAGATAACAGAGAACACAGAGAAAGTCTGAACTCTGTGATCTCTGTTGGCTCTGTGGTTATTTATGACCTCTGCTGGCTCGACGACGCGGGCACGTGCGCGCCGAAGAGCGCGCCCATCGATTCGAGCGCGCCCGTCAGCTCCCGTCGATCGCGCGCGAAGCAGAAGCGGATGTAGCCTTCGCCGGCGGGACCGAAGTCAGCGCCGGGGACGCAGCCGATGCGCCCCTTCGAGATCAGGTGCTCCGCCATCGCCCACGACAGCGAGTGCGGCCCCTTCGACTCGCTGCGGTCGCTCAGGGCAGGCGGCCGCCACTCCGGATTGATCCTCAGGAACGCGTAGAACGCGCCTTTTGGCGGCTCGCCGCTCAACACTCCTGCCGCGTGGCGGCGGACGCCGCCGTAAAACAGATCGCGGCGCGCCTCCAGCTCGCGGCGGAACTCCCCGACGCAGGCCTGCGACCCTTCGAGCGCCCCGATGCCTCCGAACTGCACGATGGAAGCGACGTTGCTCGCGGTATAGAACAGCACTTTCTTCATCCGTTCGCGGACCTTTGGATCTCTCGCGGCCACGTAGCCGAGACGCAGACCTGTCATCGCGTAGGTCTTGCTGAACGTGTAGACCGACACCGTTCGGTCGTACAGGCCCGGCAGCGACGCGGGGCTGACGTGTGCGGCGCCGTCGAAGACGACGTCCTCGTACGCCTCGTCCGACAGCAGCCAGAGATTGTGCCGCTCGACGAGCCCGGCGATGCGTTCCAGATCGCCGCGCGTCAGCACGCCCCCGGTCGGGTTCTGCGGCGAGTTGACGTAGATCGCGCGCGTGCGCGCCGTCACGCACGACGCGAGTTGATCGAGGTCGTAGCGCCAGCCAAGCCGTTCGTGCAGCGGACACGGCACGGGCACCCCGTGCGCGGCCTTGACGTTGCCCGCGCACGGCGGCCACTCCGGGTCGGGTACGATCACTTCGTCGCCCGGTTCGAGAAGCGCCTGACATGTGATGTACAGCGCGTGGATGCCGCCCGTCGTGACCATCACCTCGTCGGGCGATCCGATCGGGATGCGGTTCTGGGACCGCAGCTTCTCCGTCAGCAGCTCCAGCAGCCTCGGCACGCCCGTCGTCTGCAGGTAATGGCTGCGGTTTTCGTCGATCGCGCGGCGCATGGCCGCCTTGACGGTTTCGGGCGCGTCGAAGCTGACGTCTCCCTGATCGAGACGGAACGGGTCCGCGACGCTGTACATCATGTCGCGGATGCGGATGATGCCGGAGAACGGCACCGAATCGAGATACTGACCCATCGGAGTGGAGTCTAGGCTGTGGGCTTTCCAGAGCCCACAGCCCAACGATTATATGCGATCGATGATGCGCTGAAGCGTCAGCGGCGCGTGGCCGATCGGCAGATTGCTGACGTAGAAATGCCGCGCGCCGGCCTGCGCCAGCTCGCGAATGGATCGCGCGCACACGTCTTCCGGCGTCGTGCCTTCCGCGAATTCCGCTTTCAACTCGTCCACGGGAACGGGCAGGAACGCGCGCAGGGTTTCGAGCGTACGCGGGTTGGCGGAGCGATAAAAAAAGACACCGAACAGTCCGGGAATCGCGACGCCGCGTCGCGCCGCCTCCGTCACGAACCGTTCGACCGCGGGCCGGCTGTAATGAGAGACGATCTGCGTCAGATAGAAATCAGCGGTCACGCGCGAATCCAGCAGGTGCCCGACCTGTGCCGCGGCATCCGCATGGGGATTCGCCCAGCCGCCGAGCGATAGTTCGGGCTGACGCTCGTGAATCAGCTCGCGCAGCTCCCACGCGTGCTGGACGCAACGCGGCGGTCCAACCTGCTTATCGCCGCCGAGGACGACGAGCGAGTCGAAGCCGTGGGCGCGCGCGCGATCCGCGTACGCGAAACAATACTCACGTGGATGTTTCGACGTGAGAAACGGCACGACGTGCGTTCGCGCCACGTCGCTGCCGAGGTTCGTCACGAGATGGCGCAGGTTGTCTTCTTCGCGCAGGCCGACGGCGCTGTCGGTGAGGAACACGAACGCGCCGCGCCGGGTCAGCCCGCGGACCGCGTGGTACGTGTCAATCCACGCGTCCATGCTGGCCGCCGCCGCGAGCTCCGCGCGCGGCGGGCGCAGCTCCGCCGCGATGACCTGCGATGTCGCTCGAAGCTGCTCGACGAGCGCGCCCATCCGTCTATACTAGCGATTCTGTCCGCCCCCGTGCCGCCCGACCGGACGCTTCTCGATCGCCTCAACGCGCTCCCGGCCGTGCCGTTCGCACCCGGCGCGACCCCCGTGGACGAACCCGCGCGGCTCCGCGCGGCGCTCGGCGGCGGCCCGCGCCTGCTCGTGAAGCGCGACGACGCGATAGCGTTTGCGTTCGGAGGGAACAAGGTCCGCAAGCTGCGGCTGGTCGCGGCGCGTGCGCAGGCGGAGGGGGCCGACACGCTGATCACCTGCGGCGGCGTCCAGTCGAATCACGCCCGCGTGACGGCGGCCGCGGCGGCGGCGCTCGGCATGCGGTGTCTCCTCGTCGCGAACGGCGTCGCGCCCGATCGCGCGACGGCCAACGCGCTCCTGGCGCGGCTGCTCGGCGCGAAGATTCACTACGTCAGTTCCCGCGCCGACCGCGCGCCGGCGATGGAAGCCCTGGCCGCCGAGCGCATCGCGCGAGGGGAACGGCCGTACGTCATCCCGCTCGGCGCGTCCACGCCGCTCGGCGCCGCCGCCCTCGCGCAGGCGATCGGCGAGCTGGTCGCGCAGATCGACCCTCCCGACGTCATCGTCCATGCGAGTTCATCCGCAGGAACCCAGGCCGGATTCGTCGCGGGATGCCGGATGCACGGACTCCGCACGCAGGTGATTGGCGTGAGCGCCGATGAACCGTCGATGGTGCTCGCCGGCGAGGTGCGCGGGGTTCTCCGCGGTATCGAAGGCCTGCTCGGCGCGTCGCCGGGTGTGCTGGCAGACGCGCGCGTCGAGGTCGACGACGGATTCGTCGGCGACGGATATGGCATCCCGACGCCCGCGTCCGAGGAGGCGCTGCGGCTGTGCGCGACGACCGAGGCGTTGTTCCTCGACCCGACGTACACGGCAAAGGCCATGGCTGGGTTGATCGCGCGGGTACGCGACGGCCGATTCACGGCGGCCCAGACGGTGTTGTTCTGGCATACAGGCGGTCAGGTGGGGCTGTTTGCATGATTTCAATCACGTTCCTGGGGGCGGCGCGCACGGTCACGGGATCGAAGTATCTCCTCGAGTCGAACGGCACCCGCGTCCTGCTGGACGCGGGGTTGTTTCAGGGGCTCAAAGAGCTGCGCGAGCGCAACTGGCAGGACCTGCCGCTCGCCGCGAACACGATCGACGCGATCGTGCTCACCCACGCGCACCTCGATCACTGCGGCTACCTGCCGCGTCTCGTCGCGCAGGGTTTTCGCGGACGCGTGTTCTGCACGCAGGGCACCAAGGAACTGTGCGAAATCGTGCTGCCCGACGCGGGCCGCATCCAGGAGGAAGACGCGCAGCAGGCGAACCGCGGCGGCTACTCCAAACACAAGCCGGCGCTGCCGCTCTATCGCGAGGCTGACGCGCTCCGCGCCTGCCTGCTGCTCCAGCCGTGCGGGTACGACCGTCCGCTGCCGGTCGCCGCGGGCTTCGAGATCGAGTTCGTGAACGCGGGTCATCTGCTCGGGTCGTCGTACGTGCGCATGCACGTTGACGGCCGCACGATCCTGTTCGGCGGCGATCTCGGCCGGTTCGGCCGTCCCGTCCTGCCCGATCCGACGATGGTGACCGACACCGAGTACCTGCTCGTCGAATCGACGTACGGCGACAGGGTCCACGAGCAGGATGACGATGGGAGCCGGCTCGCGCGGGTGGTAACCGAAACGGCGCAGCGCGGCGGCAAGCTGATCATCCCCGCGTTCGCGATCGGCCGCGTCGAGGAATTGATCTACTGGTTGAAGCGTTTGGAAGAGCAGAAGCGGATCCCGTCGCTTCCCGTGTTCCTCGACAGCCCGATGGCGATCGCCGCGCTCGCGCGCTACGCGCAGCGCGCGCAGGAGCTGGATCCCGAGATGCAGCCGGAGCATCACGACGACAAAGCGCCCCACGACGCCGCGGCGCCCGAGCCCCCCGCGGAGCGCCGGCGGCGCGCGGAACACGAGCGGCAGGTGTGCCTGTTCTGCACGGAGCGGTTCCGCACCGTCGGAAGCCCCGACGAGTCGAGGCAGCTCACCGCGTCGCGGATGCCGGCGATCGTGATTTCGGCGAGCGGCATGGCGGAAGGCGGACGCGTGCTGCATCACCTCAAAGCGGCGTTGCCCGACGCGAGGAACACCGTGCTGTTCTGCGGGTATCAGGCGGCCGGCACGCGCGGCCGGCGGCTCGTGGACGGCGAGCAATCCGTCAAGATCCACGGCGAGTGGGTGCCGGTCGCGGCGCGCATCGAACGGGTGGACTCGATGTCGGCGCACGCCGACTCGCAGGAAATCCTGCGCTGGCTCCACGGCTTTTCCTCCCGCCCGAAGCAGACCTTCATCGTCCACGGCGAGGTCACGGCCATGCAGGCGTTGTCGCAGAAGATCGACGCGGAGCTCGGCTGGACGCACACGATGCCGCAGTATCGCGAGACGGTGCAGATTTGACGCTGATCACGAGCAGCCCTGAAAAGGGCTGCGCTACGAGAGTTACGGACGGCGACGTTTCGTAGCGCAGGCCTTCAGGCCTGCTCGTGACGACGGCTGCCGCGCGTGAAGCGGAAGGTCTTGATAAGATCGCA
>QHWR01000244.1:6617-9681 GCA_003223835.1 Acidobacteriota bacterium
AAAAGGCGCCCACGCCGGGCCCTATCGTTCAGCGCGTCGGCGACACCGGATTCATCCAGCTCGAGTCGCGCAGTTTCAACCAGCTCGACGCGCGTCATCAGGCGCTCGCCTACTGGCTCACGCAGGCCTCGATCGCGATCGATCCGATCATCTACGACCAGTTGTCGCGCTTCGGACTCCGCGAAAAACGGCTGCTGGAGGAGATCGTGGCGCGCCCGTCGGGGATCTCGCCGGCCGCGTTCGGCAAGATCCGCGATTTCGCGCTGCTCTTCTGGGCGAACCGCGGGAACCACAACGAGACGACCGCGCAGAAATTCCTTCCGGGCTTCACCTTCGACGAGCTCCATGCGGCTGCGCTCGCCGCGCAGGCGCACGGGGCGTTCAAGACGAGCTATGCGGACCTCCCGCCGCTCGCCACGCGCGAGGCCCTCGAGCGTGAGCTGACGGATCTGCGAGGACCGCTCTTCGATCCGAGCGTCGAGCCGATGACGACCGCGAAGACGCCGCCGCAGGGAAAGGACATCCTGCAGGCCAGCTCGAATACGTTCTATCAGGGCGTGTCGCTGCAGGATCTCGAGAGCTTCGAGGAACGCTATCCGCTCAACTCGCGGGTCGTGAAAGCGGCGGACGGTTCGATCCGCGAAGAGGTGTATCGCGCGGGCACGCCGGATGGCCGCGTTCCGACCGGCTTGTACGCGACTTATCTGAAGAAGGCGAACGAGTACCTCGACAAGGCGCGCGCCGTTGCGGATCCGGCGCAGGCGACGGTCATCGCCGATCTGATCCGCTTTTATCAGACCGGCGACCCGAAGGACTGGCTGCAGTTCGGCGCCGACTGGGTCCGCGACGACGCGCCGGTCGATTTCGCGAACGGCTTCATCGAGGTGTATCGCGACGCCCGCGGCGCGAAGGGCAGCTCGCAGAGTTTCGTCACCGTCACCGACAAGCCGGTGACCGACGCGATGGTGAAGCTCGCGCAGAACGCCGCCTACTTCGAGCAGAAGGCGCCGTGGGACGCGGCGTACAAGAAGCAGGCGTTCCAGCCGCCCGTCGTGAAGGCGGTGGAAGTGCTCGTCGAGACCGGGGACTTCCACGTCACGACGATCGGCGACAACCTGCCGAACGAGAACGAAATCCACGAGAAGTACGGCACGAAGAACTTTCTGTTCCTCGGGAGCAGCCACGCGCTCAACGCGGCGAGCGCCGCGCGCACGCTCGACGAGTTCGCGTTCTCGCCGGAAGAGGCGCAGCGCGGCCAGAAGTACGGCGAGCAGGCGGACGATCTGCTGACGGCGATGCACGAGGTGATCGGCCACGGATCCGGCAAGCTCAGCGATCGCGTCAAAGGAGGCGCGGGCGCCTATTTAAAGGAGTACTTCTCGACCCTCGAGGAGGCCCGGGCGGACCTCATGGGTCTCTGGAACGTGTCGGACCCAAAGCTGAAGGAGCTGGGGCTCGTGAAGAACCAGGAGGAGGTCGCGCGCGCGATGTACGACAGCCAGGCGCGCGCCGTGCTGACACAGCTTCGCCGGATCCCGAAAGGCACGACGATCGAGGAAGACCATCAGCGGGACCGCGCGTTGATCGCCAACTTCATCATGGACAAGACCGGAGGGATCGAACGCGCCGATCGCAACGGCAAGGTATACGTTCACGTGAAGGACTACGACAAGATGCGCGAAGGCGTGGGCATGCTCCTCAAGGAGCTGATGCGGATCAAGGCGGAAGGGGATTACGCGGCGATCAAGGCGCTCGTGGACAAGTACGGCGTGCACTTCGACCCGGCCGTCCGCGATCAGGTGGTCGCGCGCTACAAGCAGCTCAATCTGCCGACGTACTGGGCGGGCGTCAACGTCGCGCTGACGGCCGATCTGGACAAGTCCGGCAACGTCACGGCGGTCCGCGCGTCGTACCCGCGCGATCCGGTGCGCCAGTATCTCGCCTACGCGCGCATGTATGACCCCGCGCTCGCCGTCCCCGCTCCCGCCGGCAGCGCCACGACCGGGCGGCGCGGCCGATGACGACCCCGGTCGCGTCTGCGATCGACGCCCGGCGCTACCTGCTCGAACGCATCGACGATGCGGCGGATGTATCGATCGTATTTCCCCCCGATGCGGTAGACCTGCTCGACGAGGCGGCCGTCTTCCTTCACGAGCCTCGAATTGAGCGCGTGCTGCTCGTCGAACCCGTGGAGGTCCTCCATCGTGACGCCGACGTACAGATTGTTCGCGCTGGCCTCGAGAATGTCGCGGCCCGGACCCGGCGTCTTGTTCGGTACAACAACCTGACCGCGCGCAAGTTCGTCCTCAAGTGCACGTCGCAGGAGTTCGCCGCCGCGGCGCATGCGGCCCTGGACGCGGGAGCGGGATTCCCGCTCCGCGACGGCGAAACCCTCGACGCGATGCTCGCGCGGATGGCGCCGCTCTTCTTCGACCCGAACGTCGATCCGATCGTCACGAACAAGACGCCGGGTCCGGGCCGCGACATTCTCGAGGCCAGCGCGAACAATCTGTACGTCGGCGTCACGATGGAGGACCTCCACGGGTTCGACGAGCAGCACGCGCTCAATTCGAGGCTCGTGAAGGAAGACGGCCGCCTCGTCGAGCAGGTCTACCGCATCGGGGGGAAATACGATCGATACATCCGCCGCATCGTGGTTCTATCAAACCGGCGACACCGCGGACCGGATCACCTACGACATCGCGTGGGTCCAGGACCGTCACTCGCCGGTTGACACGATCAACGGGTTCATCGAGGTCTACACCGACGCGCGCGGCTTCAAGGGCGCGTGGGAGGCGCTCGTCTACTACGTCAACCCGCACAAGACGGAGGGCATCCGCAAGCTCGCCGACGCGGCGCAGTGGTTCGAAGATCGCATGCCGTGGGCCGACAAGTACAAGAAGCAGGGCGTCAAGGGCATCACCGCCAACGCCATCGACGTCGTCGTCGAGTCCGGCGACTCGGGGCCGATAACCCCCGTCGGCATCAACCTGCCGAACGATCAGCGCATCCGCGAGCATTACGGCAGCAAGTCCGTGTCTCTGTCGAACATCAGCGAGGCGTA
>QHWR01000255.1:0-6543 GCA_003223835.1 Acidobacteriota bacterium
CGCGCAGGGCATCCTGTCGGTCACGCCGTACTACAACAAGCCGACGCCCGAAGGGCTGTTCCAGCACTACCGCGCGATCGCCGAGGCGGTTCCGCTGCCGATCATCGTATACAACGTGCCGGGACGTACCGGCTGCAACGTGGACGTCGCGACGCTCGTCCGCCTCAGCTCGATCCCGAACATCGCGGGCGTCAAGGAAGCCTCCGGCAACATGTCGCAGATGACGGACGTCTGCCGCGCCGTCCCCAACGATTTCATCGTGCTCTCGGGAGACGATGCGCTGACGTTGCCGCTGATGGCGGTGGGTGGACGCGGGATCATCTCGGTCGCGTCGAACCTCGTCGCCGCGGAGATGTCCCGGATGGTGGAGCTGGCGGAAGCGAACGACTTTGCCGCCGCGCGCGCCGTCCACGACGCCCTCATGCCAATCATGACGGTGAACTTCGTCGAATCGAATCCGATCCCCGTCAAGTGCGCGATGGCGATGCTCGGGCTTCTCGAGGAGATCTACCGGCTGCCGATGGTCCCGCCGCGTCCGGCGTCGCGCGAGCGGATCGCCGCCGTCGTGCGGGCGTATCAGTCGAACCATCCGGCGCCCGTGGCCGCACGATGACGTTGTCGTCCGAGATCGCGCAGCTCTTCGCGGCAGGAGAGAAGGCGGACCGCGGCGCCGTCCGGGCCGCCGTCGCGGCGCTGCGAAGCGCTCTGTCCGACGGCACCGCGCGAGCGGCGGAGCCGGACGCATCAGCGCCGGCAGGATGGAAAGTCAACGCGTGGGTCAAGCAGGGGATCCTGCTCGCGTTCAGGTTCGGCGACGCCGTGGACATGTCCGCCGATCACGGCCGTTGGCCGTTCGTGGACAAGGATACGCTGCCGCTGAAACGCATTCCGGCTGACGCCGGCGTCCGCGTCGTGCCGGGCGGATCCACCGTCCGCGACGGCGTGTATCTCGCGCGCGGCGTGATCTGCATGCCGCCGATGTTCATCAACATCGGCGCGTACGTCGGCGAGGAAACCCTCGTGGACTCGCACGCGCTCGTCGGCTCGTGCGCGCAGATCGGCCGGCGCGTCCACATCAGCGCCGCGGCGCAGATCGGCGGTGTCCTCGAGCCGGTCGGCGCGCTGCCGGTCATCGTCGAAGACGACGTGCTCGTCGGCGGCAACTGCGGGATCTACGAGGGGACGATCGTGAAACGCCGCGCCGTGATCGCGGCAGGGACCGTCCTGACGCGATCGACGCCGCTCTACGATCTGCCGAACGAACGCATCATCCAGCCGGAGCCGGGTCAGCCGCTCGTCGTTCCCGAATCCGCCGTCGTCGTCTCCGGCGCGCGGCCGGTGACGACGGCCAAAGGACGGGAATGGGGGCTGTCGGTCGCGACGCCGGTCATCGTCAAGTATCGCGACGAGCGGACCACCGCGCGAACGGCCCTTGAAGAGTGGATACGGTGAATCCCATCGCTTTCGCCCGCGCCCTGATCGACATCGACTCGACGACGGGTCGTGAGACGGCGGCGGGGGAATGGCTGCGCGGCGAGCTGCGACGGCTCGGCTACACCGTCACGGAGCAGCCGGTCGCGGACGGGCGGTTCAACCTCTACGCGCGGCTCGACGACCCGGTCGTCGTGCTCTCGACGCATTTCGACTGCGTTCCGCCGTTCTTTCCGAGTCGCATCGAGGCGGATCGTCTCTACGGCCGCGGCTCGTGCGATGCGAAGGGGATTCTCGCGGCGCAAGTCGCCGCGGCGGAGCGGCTCCGCGAACGCGGCGAACGGCGCCTCGGGCTGCTCTTCGTCGTCGGCGAGGAGCGCGGCAGCGACGGCGCGATCGCCGCGAACGCGCAGCCGCCGGGATCGCGCTTCCTGATTAATGGCGAGCCGACCGACAGCAAGCTCGCGACCTCCACGCGCGGCGTTTTGCGCGTCCGGCTCGAGGCGCGCGGGCGCGCGGCGCATTCGGCGGCGCCCGAGCACGGCGACTCGGCGATCGACAAACTGATCGACGCGCTGGTGAAGATGCGCGGCATGACGTGGCCGTCCGACCCCTACTTCGGATCGACCTTCTACACGATCGGCCTGATTGAAGGGGGCGTGGCGCCGAACGTCATCCCGGCGCACGCGTCGGCCGAAGTTCTCTTTCGCACCGTGGGCGCGCCGGAGCCGATCCTCGAATCGCTCCGCGCGCTCGGGCCTGCGATCGCCGCCCGCGAAGTGCTGCGCGTGCCGGCCGTCCGCCTGCGTACCGTGGACGGGATCCCGAGCGCCGCGTTTCCGTTTACCACCGACGTCCCGCTGCTCGATCGCTGGGGCACGCCGCTGCTGTTCGGCCCCGGCTCATTCCTCCTGGCCCATACGGCGGACGAGCACATCACGATTTCGGAGCTGACGGCGGCGATCGATGGGTATTGCAACCTGGCGACGGAATGCCTTCGCGGAGGTTGACGCATCGTTTCGCGAACCACGTTTCGTGAGTCTGTCACTGCAGCTCGAGCAATGTTCCGCTCCTCGGATCCTCCAGCCCTCGCGCGAGCCACTGGATGACGTTCGGAGATCGGTGGAAGCTCGAACCGACTGGTACCGATGCACGGAATGGAATGAGCAGTGCGAGGCAGAGTTCTTCCGCTCGATCGCCGGGGCTCGGCGTTGTGTTCGGCCCCGGCCCGATCAGGTCACCGGGTCCACTGCGGACCCGATGATCTGAATAAACGGACAAAGGACCCGGGACGCCGGACGAGGGACCCTTATAACGTCCACCCGTTCCTGGGTTCGCGGCGCAGATATTCGTTCGCCTTGGCCGAGTTCGTGACGCGCATGTTCTCCGCGTCGTAGTAGATCTTCGACCCCGCCTTCAGCGACACCACGCCGAGCAGCATCGTCTCGGTCAGCCGCGCGGCGTACGAGAACGGCGAGGACGGCTCCGTCTTGCCCTTCGCCGCATCGACCCAGTTCAGCTCGTGCGCTTCATTCGGGATCCGCGGCAGCTTCTGGGGCGGCGCGCCGACGGACTCGTGCAGCGATTTCGGCAGCAGCCGCGGGCGCAGGCCGTACGTCTCGTGCATCAGCTTGCCCTTGCTGCCGATGAACATGACGCCGCCCCCCGGATCGACCTTCTCGTCTTCGCCGAGCTCGATCGGCTTCGGCGGCAGCAGCCCGCCGTCGTACCAAATCAGCTTGACGGGCGGCATGTTCTCCCGCGCCGCGAACTCGTAGTACGTCGTCGTCGCGTTGGGATACGACGCGTTGTTGAACGGCGTCGAGACCGTCTCGATGCTGGTCGGCAGCCCCAGCTTCAGCGCCCAGAACGGGTGGTCGATGAGGTGCGCCCCCATGTCGCCGAGCGCGCCCTGGCCCCAGTCCACCCAGCCGCGCCAGTTGAAGGGGTGATACACGGGGTGGTATTCGACGTACGGCGCGACGCCGAGGAACAGATCCCACGCGAGCCCCTCGGGGACAGGGTAGTTGCCCGCCATCGCAGTCGCGAGCCGCCGCATGATCGCGCTGTTGTTCCACTGGGTCGGCGGCATCGGCTTGTCGGGGTCCGCGGGCTGCGGCCGCGGAATCCCCTGCGGCCAGTAGCCGAGCGGACGGTTCGTCCACACGTGCACCTCGCGCACGTCGCCGATCGCGCCCGCCCACACGTACTCGATCACCTTTCGCGCATCGTCGTACGAGTGGCCCTGGTTGCCCATCTGGGTCGCGAGCTTCGGATTCTCCGCGGACTTGCGCGCGAGGAGCCGCGCTTCCGCGACCGACCACGTCAACGGCTTCTGCACGTAGACGTGCTTGCCGAGGTCCATCGCCGCGGCCGCGATCGCCGCGTGCATGTGATCCGGCGTCGCGACCACGATGCCCTCGATGTCCTTCTGTTTCTCGAGCATCTCGCGGTAGTCCTGGTACTTCTTCAGCTTCGGGAGATGCTCGTCCTTCAGCCGCTTCATGTTCGCGAGCTGCGCGGCGGCGCGTTCCTTGTTGAACTCGACCGGCGGCTGCCCGGGACGCGGCGGCGGCGGACCCTGCTCGATGCGCGTCTGCAGGCTCTTGATGTCGGCGTCGAGCCGATCGAACCGCTTGTTGGCGAATCCCCAGTCCACGTCGCACATCGCGACGATGTTCTGGCTCGCGAGGTTGATCATGTTGCTGCCGCCCATGCCGCCGACGCCGACGCCGGCGACGTTGAGCAGGTCGCTCGGCGGCGTGAAGCCCCGGCCAAGGACGTGGCGAGGCACGATGGCGATTGCGGCGCCGGTCGCGGCGGCGGTTTTCACGAAGTCCCGGCGGCTGATGCCGGTTGAGCTTTGTTTCATAACGCCCCTTTCGTCGCTCGGGCATGATATACCTTCCCGCTGCACACGGAGCCACATGATGAAAACGATGACGAAGCAGGTGTGTCTGAGTGCTGCGGCGTGCGCGCTGGCGGCGATGGCGCTCCAGCCGACGGCCGCGGCGCGCGAGAAGTGGTCGCGGTGGAAGCCGCTCTTCGACGGCAAGACCACGACGGGGTGGCGCGGTTACAAGACACAAGAGATGCCCGCCGGCTGGAAGGTCGAGGACGGCGTGCTGAGCAAGTCCGGATCGGTCGAGGACATCCTGACCAACGACGAGTTCGGCGATTTCGACTTTCGGATCGACTGGAAAATCAGCGACGGCGGCAACAGCGGCATCTTCTATCGCGGCACCGAGGAATACGAAAAGATCTACTGGAGCGGAACCGAGTATCAGCTCCTCGACGACATCCACGCCGCGGACAACAAGACGCGGTTGACGTGCGCCGGAGCGGCCTACGGACTGTATCCCTCGCCGCCCGGACACCTCAAGCCGGTCGGCGACTGGAACACCACCCGCATCGTCGCGAAGGGCGCGCACGTCGAGCACTGGCTGAACGGCGTCAAGCTGCTGGAGTACGAGCTCGGCAGCCCCGACTGGGGAGCCAGGGTGAAAGCGAGCAAGTTCAAGGACTGGCCGAACTACGGCCGCGCGAAGCGCGGGCACTTTGCGCTGCAAGGCGATCACGAAGGCGCACTCGCGTTCAGAAACATTCGAGTGCGCCCGATGTAATTAAGAATTAGGAATTTGGAATTTGGAATTTGGGTGGAAGAACAGGGCCAGCACGACGGCGGCGAACACCGCGGCGCTGAACGGCACGAGGAACAGGCTCCTGAAATCCACGCCGGTCGCGGTCCTGAACGTCTCGCCGATCAGCCGCGGCCCGAGGACGTTGGCGACGAGCGGACCCAGGCCAAGGATCATCAGGTTGAAGAGACCCTGCGCGCTCGCGCGCACATCCTTCGGAAAGAACTCGTCGACGAAGATGTACACGGTCGCGAAGAAGAACGCGTAAGCGATGCCGTGCACGATGTTGACGAGAATGACGATCGCCTCGTACTCGGGGAGGAAGGCGAACACCGCGAAGCGCGCCGCATGGCCGAGAATCCCAAGGATCATCGTGGTGCGCCACCCGAGCTTCTTCAGCGTCACGCCGAGAATCGCCATCGTCACGATTTCCGCGATCTGGCCGATGCTCATCACCGGCATGATCCAGTTCCCGGCGATCCCCACACCGCCGGCCGCGACCTCGGTGCCGAGAAAAGTGCCGGTCCAGTTGAAGTACAGGTTGTGCACGGTCGAATCGATGAAGGTGACCAGCCACAGAACGAGAATGAAGGGCGCGGCGAGCAGCCTCAGCGCTTCGAGCCACGCGAACTTGTTCGCGGCGGTGGTCGCCGGCTTCGGCGGCGTGTGCGGCAGCGTCAGGCTGAAGGCCGCGAGCACGAGCGACGCGATGCCCGCGACGACGAACGTCCACCTGGTCCCGGCTGCCAGCGCCGGCCCGGTCAGGCCGGACGCCAGGACCGTTCCCAGCCAGTTCACGAATCCCGTGGTCGGCATGGCATGCACGCGTTCCGAGTCCACGAGGATGAACGTCATCGGCCACGCTGCCAGCACCCAGCCGATCGTCCCTCCCATCCGCACGATGCCGAATTCCTTCTGGGCGTCTTTCATCTGCGCGAACGCGATCGAGTTCGTGATCGATATCGTCGGGACGTAGAGCAGGCAGTGCACCAGCATGGCGCCGAAGAATGGCCAGAAGGTCCGCGCCCACACCAGCGACAGCATGGCCGCGCCGGCGATGAGATGGCTGGCACCGAGGAACCGTTCGGCGGCGAAATTGCGATCGGCGAACTGGTTGCTGAAGAACATGCCGACGATCGCGGCGAGCGGGAAGGTGCTGAGAATCCAGCTTTGCTCCGTCGGCGTGAAACCGAGGCTTGGGAGGTAGCCGAAGATCAGGGGATACCACGCCCCCCAGATGAAGAACTCCAGCACCATCATCAGGAACAGCTTGAAGCGGATAGTGGGATTCATGCGTGAGTGCGGATAGTACCATGACCCGCGCATGCACAGCAGCGGGAACGGTGGCTAGAGCACTCTCCATGCGGCTCGTCATTGCAGCGGCGGTGGCCACCGGCAGTTCCGTGGCAGTCGCGACCGCCGCGCACGCGCATCGTGTGGCCGAAACCGCCGCGTGGACCGTCTACGACTCGAA
>QHWR01000255.1:6566-8349 GCA_003223835.1 Acidobacteriota bacterium
AGGGACGGCCACGAGTACGGGCGCGACGCGGTCGACGCGTTGTTGTTCGAGGGAACGACGCATTACCTCGCCGGCGACGCCCACCCGCAGGCGATCGCCGCGCTCGACGAGTTCACGGCGCATCATGCCGAGACTCTCATCGTCGATCCCGTGAAGCGGGCGTCGCTGCAGCGCGACCTGTGGGCCGTCTTCGACTGGACGACCTTCCACGACGATCACCCGGTGGAGCGTCGTGCCCTGCAGCAGCGCCTCGCGCCGATCGGCCGCGCCCTCGCGCTGTCTTCGGAGCAAATCGCCGCGCTCCCGGCGGAGCGGCCGCTTACACGCGCGTTGCTGCAGGCCGAGGGCGGCGCCGTGCTCGCCGGGCGCGACGATGGGCCGATGGGGCTGGTGCATACGCGCGCGTTTCCGTTCCTGGGGCGATCGGTGTTCCTTGTGTTCATCCGCGCGCCCGGCGGTCGCGACGCGACGCTCCGGCTCATCGACGCGCTGAACGCGCACGGCTCAGCGGACGTGCCGCAGGGTACCGAGGTGTTCCTGGTGCGCCGCGCGCTGCTGATCGCGCGCCAGCGGCGCCAGTTCGATGCGGGCGGCGAGCAGACGTTTGCCGAAGCCCTCCTCGATCGCGAACGGCTCTTCGGGCGTCCGTCGGAAGGGCTGCGCGAACTGACGGACGCCGATAAGGAATTCCTGCTGTTCAGTTCGCACGGAATCGATCCGTTCGAGTTCCGTCCGAACGAACCGTTCCACGGTCCCGAAAGCCCGCTCCGCCTGTGTCCGGCGTGCCACGTGTTCATGGGGCGGGGCGGCCATCAGACGGGCGTCTACAGCATGCTCAGCTTCATGCGCGCGCGATTTCCGTCGGCTCCGGCCGAACGTGCGATGATTCACGAGACGACCGTGGACCGCGAGGCGGCGCAGGCGATTGCATTCAAACTGGGCGAAGCGAGCTGGAAGACGCTTCGCAGCTTCCGGCACTGACGCAACCCCGAATGCGAGTACTCTTGGCATTCGGCATTTGCATTGACAGGAAGGCCCGCATGCAGCTGAATCGCGCACTTGCCTGTACCGTCCTCATGTCTCTCGCGGCCGTGTCGGCGGTGGCCCAGGAAGAACCCATCCCCGACGCGCCGGGGCGGACGATGCGGCCTGTCATCAGCGGACGGCAGTACGCCGTCAGCTCGATGAAGCATCAGGCGACGGAAGCGGCCGTGCGGATACTCGAGGCGGGCGGGAACGCGTTCGATGCCGCCGTCGCGGGACAGGCCGTTCTCGCGCTCGTCGATCCGTCGCTCAACGGCTACGGCAGCGACGCGGTGATCCTGCTCTACGACGCGAAGGCCAGGACCGTCGTCTCGATCAACGCGGAGGGGACCGCGCCGAAGCTCGCGACCATCGACTGGTACAAGGAGCACAACGGCGGCAAGCTGCCGGTCAACGACAGCTTGCTCTCGGGCACCGTGCCGGGCGTCGTGGACGCGTGGTACACGCTGCTCGATCGCTGGGGCACGAAGTCCTTCGCCGAGGTGCTGCAGCCCGCGATCGAGATCGCGGAAAACGGGTTTCCGCTGCCCGAAGGGCTCGCGCGATCGATCGCGGGACGGAAGCTGCAGAAGTATCCCAGCAGCCTGACGTTGTACTGGCCCGGCGGCAAGCCGCCCGCCGCGGGCGACATCTTCCGGAATCCCGATGCGGCGCGCCTGCTTCGCACGCTCGTCGAGGCCGAGAAGGACGGGATGGCGCGCGGCCGTCATGAGGCGCTTCGCGCGGCGCGCGATCGATT